>JAFQWB010000120.1 GCA_017407725.1 Clostridia bacterium
ATAACCGTCTTGGCGGTGACGACTTTGACGACAGAATAGTTAACTGGATGGCAGATACCTTTGCCAAGGAAAACGGCGGTATCGACTTAAGAAAAGACAAAATGGCTCATCAAAGACTTAAGGATGCGGCAGAGAAGGCTAAGATCGAGCTTTCCGGTGTAGCATCAACTGCTATCAACCTTCCTTTCATTACAGCAGATGCAACAGGACCCAAGCACTTTGAGGCAACTCTTACAAGAGCAAAGTTCAATGAGCTTACCGCTGACCTCGTAGAGGCAACAATGGGACCTACAAAGCAGGTTCTCCGTGATGCAGGCGTATCCGCATCTCAGGTAGATAAGGTTCTTCTCGTTGGAGGATCCACAAGAATTCCCGCAGTTCAGGAAGCAGTAAAGAACTTTATCGGCAAGGAGCCCTTCAAGGGAATCAACCCCGATGAGTGTGTTGCTATCGGTGCGGCTATTCAGGGCGGAGTACTCGGCGGAGACGTTAAGGAGCTTCTCCTTCTCGACGTTACACCCCTTTCTCTCGGAATCGAGACTCTCGGCGGAGTATTCAACAAGATAATCGAAAGAAATACAACAATTCCTACAAAGAAGAGCCAGATCTATTCTACCGCCGCAAACGGACAGACATCTGTTGAGATCCACGTTCTTCAGGGTGAGCGCTCCATGGCTGCTGATAATACAACCCTCGGAAGATTCGTTCTTGACGGAATTCCCGCAGCTCCCAGAGGCGTACCGCAGATCGAGGTTACCTTCGATATCGACGCCAACGGTATCGTAAACGTAACTGCAACCGATAAGGGAACAGGCAAGGAACAGCACATTACAATTACATCCTCTACAAATATGAGCCAGGAGGATATCGATAAGGCAGTTCGTGATGCTGAGATGTTCGCAGAAGAGGACAGAAAGCAGAAGGAAGCTGTTGAAACACGTAACAAGGCAGACAGCCTCGTATATCAGACAGAGAAGACACTTGAGGAGATTGGCGACAAGCTTCCCGATGCTGACAAGGCAGATGTAAATTCCGCACTTGAAAAGCTCAAGGAAACACTCAAGAGCGGCTCTATCGATGACGTTAAGGCTGATACAGAGGCTCTTGAGCAGGCATTCTACAAGCTCAGCGAAAAGCTCTATGCTCAGAATGCAGGTGCGCAGGATCCCGGTGCTGCAGGAAACGGCGGAGCAGGTGACAATACCTACTACGACACAGAATTTGAGGATAAGACCTGATTTTAATAACGTATGAGTATTTGCGGAGGCGAATTTTCGTCTCCGCAAAAGCACTCTGGATAGATAAATAAAGTATATTGTAGTGCAATATACTTATAACAGAAAGGCGAAAATAACAAATTATGGCCGAAAACAAGAGAGATTATTATGAGTCGCTCGGTATAAGCAAGACCGACGACCAGGCTGCTATAAAAAAAGCATACAGAGACCAGGCTAAAAAATATCACCCCGACCTTCATCCGGGAGATGCTGAGGCTGAACAGCGCTTCAAGGAAGTAAACGAAGCGTACTCGGTTCTTTCCGACCCCGACAAAAAGGCTAAATACGACGCTTACGGACATGCGGCGTTCGATCCTTCCTCGGGAATGGGCGGAGGCGGCTTCGATATGGGCGGCTTTGATATGGGAGGCTTCGGTGATATCTTCGAGACTATTTTCGGAGGTATGGGCGGAAGAAGTGAAGCGAGAAGAAACGGCCCCGTAAGAGGAGACGACCTCGGGCTTAAGGTTAGTATAAGCTTTGAGGAAGCCGTGTTCGGTTGTAAGAAGACCGTAAATTATGCAAGAATTGAGAAATGTCCCGATTGTAGCGGAAGCGGTGCGGAAAAGGGCACTACACCCGAGACGTGCAGTGTATGTCACGGAAGCGGACAGGTAAGAACTACACAAAGGACAATGCTCGGAACTATACAGACAAATTCACCCTGTTCGGCATGTAGAGGGAGCGGTAAGATAATCAAGAATCCCTGCGGAAACTGCAGCGGAAAGGGTTATATAAAGATCAAGAAGACTCTTGAGGTATCTATTCCCGCAGGAATCGACGAGGGACAGAAGCTTCCCTTAAGAGGAATGGGTAACGAGGGTAGAAACGGCGGTATGGCAGGAGACCTTTATCTCTATATTACCGTTATGCCGCATAATATCTTTGAGCGCGAGGGTCTTGACCTCACCTGCGATATACCGATCTCGTTTGCAGATGCGGTGCTCGGAAACGAGATAACGGTTCCTACGCTTACAGGTGACGTTAAGTATAATCTTCCCGAAGGAACGCAGACGGGAACTTCATTTACAGTCAAGGGTAAGGGTGTAAGAAGCATTAACGGCAGAAGTGTCGGAGACCTCATATTTACTGTAGTTGTAAGTGTTCCCAAAAACCTCAATAAAGAGCAGAAGGAGCTTCTTGTTAAGTTTGCAGAGTCCTGCAACGAAAAGCTTACCCCCAAAAAGAGCTTTAAGAAAAGGTTCGGAAAAAACTGAAAACCGAAGGGTGAAATGAAATGGAATGGACACAGATAAAAGTCGGATGCACGACAGGCGATCTTGATACGGTTGTTGCGGTAATGAGCATGATTGATCCGGGTCTTATGATCGAGGATTACTCGGATATCGAGGAAAATATGACTCAGGTGTACGGAAATCTCATTGACGAGACAATACTTAATGCAGATAAGAACAAGTGTGCCGTAAGCCTTTTTCTTCCCGAAATAAAGGATATCAACGATACGGTCGCTTTCTTAAGAGAAAGATTTAGCTATTCAAAAATTGAATATACACTCGATCTTATCGGAGTTGATGAAGAGGACTGGGCAAATGCGTGGAAGAAATACTATAAGCCGCTCAGAATAGGAAATACACTTACAGTAGTTCCGTCCTGGCAGGAGTATGATGCTACAGAGGATGAGATCATCGTTCTTATGGATCCGGGAATGGCATTCGGCTCGGGAACACACGAAACAACAAGACTTTGTGCTTCAATGCTTGAAAAGTACATAAAGAAGGGCGACAGAGTGCTTGATGTCGGAACGGGAAGCGGAATTCTTTCCTTCTTTGCATCAAAGCTCGGCGCATCTGCGGTGTACGGATACGATATCGATCCCGTTGCCGTAAAGGTTGCAAACGAGAATGCGATAGTAAACGAAACGCCAAACGTTGTTTTCGGAGTTTCCGATCTTTTAAGATCTGTTGACAGAAGCGGAAAATATAACCTCTGCCTTGCAAACATAGTTGCGGATATTCTTATAAGAATGTCAGGCGAAATAGCAGACGTTATGGACGGTAATGCATACCTTATATGCTCGGGCGTAATCGACGAGAGAGCAGACGACGTAATAGAAGTAATGACCCGCGGAGGACTTACCTTTGTTGAGGCTGCAAGGGACGGCGGCTGGCAGGGAATCGTTTTTGTAAAGCGCTCTTGACAGAAAGTTGAAAAAAGTGTAAAATAAAGATACAGATATAAACACTTGAAAGGATACCGTGATCTTTATCGCGGTCTTGAAATATAAGATGGCAAAAGCAAAAGAAAAGGATTACGGCAATCAAAGTATACAACAGCTTAAGGGCGCAGACCGTGTCAGACTGCGCCCTGCAGTCATATTTGGCTCAGACGGTCTTGACGGATGCGAGCATTCCTTCTTCGAGATACTTTCAAACTCTGTTGACGAGGCAAGAGAGGGATACGGTGATGTTATAACCGTAACCGCATATTCCGATCACTCGATAGAGGTTGAGGATAACGGAAGAGGAGTACCGCTCGGCTGGAACGAAAGAGAACAGCAATATAACTGGTTTTTGGTATACTGCGAGCTTTATGCCGGAGGTAAATATAATAACGGAGACAGCGGCGCGTATGAGTTTTCGCTCGGTCTGAACGGACTTGGTGCCGCCGCAACACAGTTTTCGTCCGAATTTATGGAGGTTTCTTCCTATTCGGGTGGATATCTTTCCAAAATGAGCTTCAAGAAGGGTGAGCCCGATGGCGAGCTTTCCGTAACAGAGCTTGGAAAGGGTGGAAAACGCCACGGAACCGTTATAAAATGGCGTCCCGATCTTGAGGTATTCAAGGAGATCGAGATACCGCACGAGTTTTTCTATGAAACTCTTAAAAAGCAGGCTGTAGTCAATGCAGGGCTTAAATTCATCCTTAGAACACAGAACGGAAATAAGTTCGATCAGGAGGAATTTATTTATCCCGAGGGAATTGTTGACAGAGTTAACGAGCTTTCGGGCGAAAAGCGCCTTTGCGAGACTAAGATATACAGAAAAGAAACAGAGGGTAAGGATAGAGAAGACCTCCCTATGTACAAGCTCAAGATGGAGTTTGCAATCACCTTCTCAAACACAGACAGTATTATAGAATATAATCATAACTCATCGTGGCTTGAGCACGGAGGCTCGCCCGAAAAGGCAACGAAGCTCGCTTTTGTTTACGCCTTTGATAAATACCTAAAGTCAAAGGATAAATACAAAAAGAATGAGAGCAAGATAACCTTTGCGGATATCGAGGACTGCCTTGTTCTCATAGTAAACTCCTTCTCGACACAGACAAGCTATGCTAACCAGACAAAGAAGGCTATAACCAACGCATTCATTGCGAGTGCAATGACAGATTTCTTCAAGCAGGCGCTTGAGGTATATTTCCTTGAAAATCCGATAGATGCCGAAAGAGCGGCAAATCAGATACTTCTCAATAAGAGAAGCAGAGAAACTGCAGAAAACACAAGACTCGACATTAAAAAGCGCCTTGGCGGAACAATGGACGTTACGTCAAGAGTTGAAAAGTTCGTTGCCTGCAGATCGAAGGATCCCGAAAAGAGAGAACTATATATCGTTGAGGGAGACAGTGCGCTCGGTTCCTGTAAGCTTGGAAGAAATTCGGAATTCCAGGCAATCATTCCCGTAAGAGGTAAGACTCTCAACTGTCTTAAGAGTACTTACGATAAGATACTCAAAAACGATATAATCGTAGACCTTCTTAAGGTAATAGGATGCGGAATTGAGGTAAAGACAAAGAACAAGGAGCAGAATGCATTCGATCTTAACGCCCTTAAATGGAATAAGATAATAATCTGTACCGATGCTGATGAAGACGGATATCAGATAAGAACGCTTCTTTTAACCCTTTTCTACAGACTTCTTCCCACACTCATAAAGATAGGCAAGATCTATATTGCAGAGTCGCCCCTTTTTGAGATTACGACAAAGGATGATGAAACGTTTTTTGCTTATAACGAGATAGAGAAGGCGGAGATAGTAAAGACTCTTGAAGAAAAGGGTATGAAATATACACTTATGAGATCCAAGGGACTTGGAGAAAACCAGCCCGATATGATGTGGAAGACAACAATGAATCCTGCTTCAAGAAGACTCATAAGAGTTTGCGAGGACGAGGCGCAGAAAACTGCAGAGACAATGGATATGTTCCTCGGAGACAATCTTGAAGCAAGAAAGGCTTTCATAGCTCTTAACGGAAAGAACTATATTAACGAAGCTGACCTTTAATACAAGGAGCAATATATGGTAAGATTTATATACGGTGGTCCGTGCTCGGACAGAAGCTCGTATTTGTATAAACTTGCCGTGCAAAGTAAAGAAAAAGGAAATAACGCTCTTGTAATAGTGCCCGAGCAGCAGGTGCTCGACGCCGAGGGAAAGGTGTCAGAGCTCGACTGCGGGCACTACGTAGAGGTTACCTCCTTCAAAAGACTTTGTAACGATATTTTCAGAAAATACGGCGGACTTTCCTATAATTATATAGGAAAAGGAGCCAAAATAGTTATTATGTGGCGGGCGATTTCATCGGTCGCCTCTATGCTTTGCGAATATAAAAGTGTAACACCGGACGATCTCTCTGTGGCAGAGATGATGGTAGCGCTTGTTGACGAGCTTAAGATGTGCGGAGTCACACCTGCAGACGTTGAGAATATAAGAGAATCCTGCGAGGATATCGCTCTTTCAAGAAAGCTTGCAGATATTACACTCATATATTCAAGATATACGTCAATGCTTTCAGAGGGATATGACGATGCACGTGACGATATCACAAGAGCGGCTGAAACAGTAAAGAATAAAAGCTTTTTTAAGGATAAGGATATATTTGTTGATTCATTTGACGGATATACCGGTCAGGAGCTTGTTCTGCTCGAAAGAATATTTTCTCAGTGCGGAGATATAAATATAACTCTCGGATACGAAAAAGATGACCTCCGCGATATGAATACAAAGCTGAGAAAGACAGATAGGGCATTAAGAAAGATCCTTTCTGATTCGGGCAGAAGGCTTGATGAGGAAATATCACTTGAAAGTGTAGGAGATATTCCCGATGATATACATTTTGCGCTTGATAACTTTATGAGAGAAAGCGACGGTGAAAAAATGCCGTTTGCAGAGAATATCAAAATAATCGAGTGCGCTGATCGCTTTGAAGAGGCGTCCTTTGTTGCTTTTGATATTGCAAAGAAAGTACAGCGCGGCGCAAGGTACAGAGATTTTGCAATAATTGCAAGAAAAACCTCGCAATATAACGGAATTATAGATACTGCGCTTGATTCGTGTGATATTCCGTATCACCTATCACAGCGCGAGGGCATAATGACTATGCCCGAAATGAGAATGATAGGCTCTGCGCTTCTTATAAAAATAAGAGGCTGGAGAAACGAGGATGTTATCTCGTATATGAGATGCGGTCTTTCGGGTCTTTCACTTGCTGAAGCTGATGCGATAGAAGGATATGCAAGCACGTGGAGAATAAGCGGTAAGCGATGGTATGACGAAAAGGGCTGGACTATGAATCCGCGCGGATATACCGCAGATATGACCGATTCTGTCAGATCCGAGCTTGAAATAATCAATTCGTACAGAAAAAAGCTTACAAAGCCGCTTGAAAGATTTTTCGCCGGACTTGATGCTTCTGTGACCGTAAAGGATATAAGCACGTCTATATATAACTTTCTTTCCGAAATGGGTGTCAGAGAAACGCTTTCAAGAAAGGCGGAAATGCTCAGAGCCATAGGTGATGAGTCGTCAGCTGAGGAATCGGCTACGTCGTGGAATTCGCTTATGAATCTTCTTGACGATCTTGTAAGTGCGGCAGGAGATACTCCCGTAAGCCTTTCCGAATATATTTCGCTCCTTCGTGCGGTTGCGTCGGAGATCGATATAGGAAAGCTTCCGTCAAGAAGTGACGAGGTAATAATTGCAGGTGCGGATCTTGTAAGACATTCGCAGGTAAAATACGTGTACGTTTTAGGACTTAAGGACGGGGAATTTCCGCTTTCGGTATCACAGTCGGGAATCCTTAATGAAAACGAAAGAGCGGAGCTTGCAGATCTCGGGCTTACGTCATTTGATGACGGTGACGACGAGTACTGTAACGAGCTGCTTTACTTCTACAAATCGCTCTCGCTTGCAAAAAATGAAATTTATCTTGTGTACGGTATAAGCAAAGAGGGAGAGAACGAATCTGTTCTTGTCGATTCGGTGGGAGAGCTTTTCGACAGTGTCACAAGAATAAAATATTCGGACATCCCCGAGCTTGATAAGACCTACGGATATTTTTCCATACTCGAATACGTGGCAAAAAACAGAGATGCCAAGCTTATAGACGCGCTTAAAGAAAGCGGAAGATATTTCCTTGCAGATTCACTATCCTGCAGTCTTACTGCCGAAAACGACAGAATAAGCGAGGAGCTTGCGTTAGAATTCCATAAGAAGAATATGAAGCTGAGCCAGTCGAAGGTCGAGCTTTACGTAAAATGCCCCTTCGCTTTCCATTGTCGATATATTCTCGGTCTTGACGAGGGAAGGAGCGGAGAGTTCGAAAGCGTTGACGTCGGAAATTTTGTTCATAAGATACTTGAAATTTATTTTTCAAGATACTCGGAATCGTTCAGAAGCTTTGATGATGAAAAGATAAAGAGCTTTTGCGAGGAGATAGTGGACGATTTTGTATACGAATTATGGAATAAAGATACAACGTCGAGAATAAACGGACTTGTAAAAAGACTTAAAAAGCTTTCGGTAATGCTAATAAAGAATATTACCGAGGAGTTTGAAAATTCGGATTTCGTCCCCGCGTTCTTTGAAATGCCTATAGGATATCCCGAAAATTCAAAGGAATATTCGGATGCGGCGGTATATGATCTGCCCGACGGTGCAAAAGCCGTAATTTCGGGAAAGGTTGACAGAATTGACGTTTACCGTAAGGGAAAGGATGCATATATCCGTGTCGTTGACTATAAAACGGGAGTAAAGGAATTTTCACTTAAGGATGTCGAAGAGGGAATCAATATGCAGATGCTTATTTACCTCTTTGCACTCTCGTCCGAAAACAATGAGAAATTCAAAAATGCGATAAATGCCGAAAGAGTCATACCTGCGGGAATTATGTATTTCCCGGCAAGAATGGCAGATAAAATGGCAGACCCCAAGAAGAGTGACGAAGCACTTCTTCGTGAAAACTTCAGACGAAACGGATACCTTCTCGAGGACGAAGAGATTCTCAGCGCAATGGATAAGCTCGGCAGCGGACTTTACATTCCGACGGGAAAGAATCTTTATTCACTGAGCACGCTCGGAGAGGTTAAAAAAGGTATAGAAAAAACACTTGTATCGATAGCAACGAGAATGAGAGAGGGAGAAGCGTGTGCAAAGCCGAGAGTCACAAAGGACTCAAGCCCTTGTAATTACTGCGCAATGAAGCCTCTTTGCAGATCGTTTGTAAAATCCGAATACTGAGAAAGGATGAGGAGCATTGGAAGAAAGAAAAATTGAATATACAAAATCGCAGTCAAATGCGGTAAATGCTCCGGTAAGCGATATGATCGTATCTGCCGCGGCAGGCTCGGGAAAGACAGCCGTGCTTACGGGCAGACTTATAAGATTCCTTTGCGGTGAAGGAGATACAGAGCCGGTAGATATTTCAAAAATGCTTATAGTGACCTACACGAAAGCGGCGGCACTTCAGCTAAAGAGTAAAATTTCAAAGGCTATAAGAAAAGAAATAAAAAAAGCTCCCGAAAATAAAAGACTCAGAACACAGCTAAGACGCCTTGAAAAGGCGAAAATATCTACAATACACAGCTTTTGTCTTGACGTTATCAAGGATAACTTTCTTGCGCTCGGACTTCCCGCAGGCATACGTGTGGGAGATGCGGTCGAGATCGAGCTTGTAATGAAGCAGTGTATGGAGGATACACTCGATAAATTCTGCGAAACGAGCGAGACTTTTGCGGATTTTATGGATAACTGTACCGTTCTGCGTGATAATAGCCTTTCGGGAAGACTCACAAAGCTTTATTCCGATCTTCGCAATATGAGAGAGGGAATAGAGTTCTTAAGAATTTCAAGTGAAAAAATGCAGATGGCTGCAGACGGAGATATTTCGCAAAGCGATTACTTCAAGGCTATCGTAAAGCCGATCGACAGGAATTTTGCATTTTTTAAGAAAAACTTTATCTCGCTTTTGGACGAGGCGTTTGATAGGGGCGATGAGGGATACTTCAAAGCGTCCTTTGATGCAATAATCGCATATATAGATGGCTGGCAGGATGCAAAGAGCGAAGGCTTAAGCGGAGCTTACGCCTACCTTTCGGCATATTCGTCACCCGCATTCAAAAGAAATGCCCCCGAGGACTTAAAGCAAAGATGCTCTGATCTTAAAACCTATTTCAGAGAATATATAAATAAGCTTAAAGAAAAGCTCTATTTCGGAGACTATAAAAACGACTGTATTCAGAGTGCGAAATACAGTATGGCTTTGTATGAGTTCCTTTCCGACTTTGAATCTCATTTCAAAAAGGAAAAAATAAGACTCGGAATGCTCGATTACAGCGACCTTGAGAGATATACTTACGATATACTTTATACAAAAGACGGAGAAAAATCCGAAAAGGCAAAAGAGATAGCAGACCGTATATCTCAGATATATATTGACGAGTGTCAGGATATAAACGAGGTTCAGGATGCTATATTTACCGCTATATCGAGAAATAACCGATTCATGGTTGGAGATATCAAGCAGTCAATATACGGCTTCAGAGGGGCAGAGCCATCCCTTTTTGCCGCATACAGAGAGAGCTTTGACGATTATTCGGTCGGTGATGTAAAAATCGGAGGAAAGAGAATATTCCTTTCCGAAAATTTCAGGTCGGATAGTCCGATACTTGATTTTGCCAATATGATCTTCGAGACTCTCTTCAATAATAACAGCGGAAGAATTCCGTATCTCGAAGAGGATGCGCTCGTTCATGCAAAAAAAGAAGATAAGGACAGAGAGAAGCCGGAGATTGTCCTTCTTGATAAGGATCTCGGATTTGACGAGACTAAATACGTTTGCAACCGAATAAAAGAGCTTCACGAAAGCGGAGTTGCATATTCCGATATTGCAATAATTTCAAGAAAGAATTCAATTCTTGACGAGGCGGCAAAATATCTTGCAGAGATGAAGATTCCGTATTCGGGAAAGGAAAGCTCATCGATATTTGACTCTCCCGACGTTCTTCTTCTTATATGTATATTAAACTGTATCGATAATCCCGCAAGAGAGGTATATCTTGCAGGAGCACTCAAAAGCCCCGTTTTCGGCGTGACTCTTGATGAGCTCACAGATATAAGAATGAAGTACCGTGACAGATCGCTTTATTCTGCGCTTACTCTTTATACCGAGGAATATGGCTTCGAAAAGGGAAGAAACTTCCTTGATACTCTTAATGAGCTCAGACTTTATTCGGAAAGCAAGAGCTCGGATAAAATTATCTGGAATATAATCTCAAAGAC
>JAFQWB010000121.1 GCA_017407725.1 Clostridia bacterium
CTAAAGTTGACCAGGTGTGCATAGGATCGTGCACAAACTCTTCTCTCCAGGATCTTCTCAAGGTTGCAGCTCTTCTTAAGGGCAAAACGGTAAGCGATTCGGTAAGCCTTTCGGTATCTCCCGGATCAAAGCAGGTTCTCACAATGCTTTCCGTGTGCGGCGCACTCGCCGACATAATCGCATCGGGTGCAAGAATTCTTGAATGCGCCTGCGGTCCGTGTATCGGTATGGGCTTCTCTCCCTCCTCGGGCGGTGTCAGCCTCAGAACCTTCAACCGTAACTTCCTCGGAAGATCGGGAACAAAGGACGGAAAGGTTTATCTCGTTTCTCCCGAAACCGCAGTTGCCGCCGCACTTACGGGCTACATAACTGATCCCAGAAAGCTCGGAGATGCTCCTGTGATCTCACTTCCCGAAAAGTTCCTTATAAACGATAACTCGATAATCGCTCCCGCGAGCAAGGAGGATGCAGAGTCACTTACCGTTATCAAGGGTCCCAACATCAAGGAAGTTCCCTCGGGATCGCCTCTTTGCGAGAGCATAAGCGCTCCCCTTATATTAAAGGTTGAAGACAATATCACAACCGACCATATCATGCCCGCAGGCTCAAAGATACTTCCCTACAGATCAAACATTCCTTACCTTTCAAAATTCTGCTTTGCGGTTTGCGACGAGACCTTTGCCGACAGAGCAAAGGCTGCAGGACGCGGAATAATCGTAGGCGGACAGAACTACGGTCAAGGCTCGTCACGTGAGCACGCTGCTCTTGTTCCCCTTTACCTCGGAATCAAAGCGGTCGTTGCCAAGAGCTTTGCAAGAATTCACGCCGCTAATCTTATAAATGCGGGAATTCTTCCTCTCACCTTCAAAGATCCCGACGATTACGATGCACTTGAAAAGGATGATATGCTCACCCTCAAGAACATCATAAGCGGAATGGACAAGGGAGAGATAATTATGAAGAGCGAAAAGACCGGTAAGGAGATCTCTCTTGTCGCAAGCTTCACCGAAAGACAGAAGGACATACTCAAAAAGGGCGGCCTTCTCGCATACACCAAGGGTTAATAATTGTAAAGGGATAATATAATGAATAAAATACAGATGAAAACGCCGCTCGTTGAGATGGACGGCGACGAGATGACAAGAATACTGTGGAAAATGATCAAGGATGAGCTTATTCTTCCCTTCGTAGACCTCAAGAGCGAATATTACGACCTTTCACTTGTCGAAAGGGAGAGAACAAAGGACAAGGTTACCTTTGATTCGGCATATGCAACCAAAAAATACGGAGTTGCGGTAAAATGCGCAACCATAACTCCCAACAAGCAGCGAGTTGAGGAATATAATCTCAGCGAGATGTGGAAAAGCCCCAACGGAACTATAAGAGCAATTCTTGACGGTACGGTTTTCAGAGCACATATAATCATCGACTCTGTAAAGCCTGCCGTAAAGAACTGGAAAAAGCCGATCACCATCGCAAGACACGCGTACGGTGACGTTTATAAGGCAACCGAATACAGAGTTCCCACCAAGGGCAAGGCTGAGCTGATATTCACTGCAGAGGACGGAAGCGTATTCAGAGAGACGGTATACGATTTCGAGTGTGAGGGCGTTCTTCAGGCTCAGTATAACAAGGATTCTTCCATCCGCTCGTTTGCTCATTCCTGCTTCAAGTATGCTATTTCGACAAAGCAGGACCTCTGGTTCTCAACCAAGGACACAATTTCCAAGCAGTACGATCAGACCTTCAAGCTCATTTTCGAAGAAATTTACGAAAACGAATATAAAAAAGAGTTTGAAAAGCTCGGCATTACGTATTTCTACACCCTTATCGATGACGCGGTTGCAAGAGTTATCAGAAGCGAGGGTGGATATATCTGGGCTTGCAAAAACTACGACGGCGACGTTATGAGCGATATGGTTTCAACCGCATTCGGCTCGCTTGCAATGATGACCTCGGTGCTCGTTTCTCCCGACGGAAACTACGAGTATGAGGCGGCTCACGGAACTGTAACAAGACATTATTACAGATATCTCAAGGGCGAGGAAACGTCGACCAATCCGATGGCTACCATATTCGCGTGGAGCGGAGCTCTTAAAAAACGCGGAGATCTTGACTCTCTCGCAGAGCTTGTTACATTTGCCGAGAAGCTTGAGAGCGCCTGCATAAAGACTCTTGACAGCGGCGTTATGACAAAGGACCTTGTGGGTCTTATGTCAGAGGGCGTAAGCGTCAAGGCAGTAAACTCGCTTGATTTTATAAAGGAAATCAGAAGAAATCTCGAGGCATCACTCTGATAAATATCCATATAAAAAAGATCTCCGTGCAGACTTTGCACAGAGATCTTTTTTTATAGGAAACTTTTAGAAGAAAAAGTATCATTTATTTTATTATCCCTCATTTATTTTAGATTATTTTAACAAGTTGTTTACATTTCGATTTTTTTATATTCACAATCAGATTGTAAAATATAAAATGGACAAATAAGGAAAGAAAAAACGAACGAAGGATGTTCGAATCTAAAGTAAATAAGGAAGGTAAAAATGGGTATTTTTGAAATTCTCTCTCTTCTTTGCGGTCTTGCTCTTTTCCTTTACGGTATGGACGTTATGGGAAATGCACTCAAAAAGAGCGCCGGAAGAAAGCTTAAAACAATTTTAGGAAATCTCACGTCAAACAAATTCAAAGGATTTTTACTCGGTCTCGGCGTAACCGCCATCATACAGTCATCGTCGGCAACGACGGTTATGGTGGTCGGATTTGTTAACTCGGGCACAATGACCCTTTCGCAGGCGATCGGAGTTATAATGGGCGCAAACGTAGGAACTGCAGTTACCGCGTGGCTCACCGCACTTAACGGAATCGGCGGAAGCGCATCAGATGCTACTGCTCTTCTCAAATGGCTTAAGCCCGACTCATGGATGCCGATTCTCGCACTCATAGGCATATGCCTTATAATGTTCTCAAAGAAGAGCAAGGGCAAGGATCTCGGAACCATTCTCATGGGCTTTGCAGTTCTTATGGTTGGTATGGCAACTATGTCCGACGCCGTATCCGGTCTTAAGTCAAATGAAGCGTTCTGCAACATACTTACCCTCTTCAGCAATCCTATTCTCGGAATTTTAGCAGGAACTATACTCACAGCCGTAGTACAGTCCTCTTCCGCATCGGTTGGTATTCTTCAGGCGCTTTCAAGCACGGGTGCAATCTCCTACGGCGCCGCAATGCCTATTGTCATGGGTCAGAATATCGGTACCTGTGTAACAGCTCTTATCTCTTCGGTAGGTGCTAACAAGAACGGTAAACGCGCCGCATTCGCTCATCTCTATTTCAACGTTATAGGCGTTATACTCTGGATGGGACTTTATTACCTTGTAGGATGGATCCTCAAGGCTTCGGGTGCTTTCGATCTGTTCGGACTTGCAAACGGAACAATGATAGACATGTGGGGAATCGCCGCAATTCATACGATCTTCAAGATATTCTCTGTAATTCTCATCTCTCCCTTCACAAAGCTTCTTGAAAAGCTTTCGGTTGCATCGGTTAAGGGCGATGACAACAAGGGTGATGAGTACACCAATATGCTTGACGAAAGACTTCTCGATACTCCTTCTGTAGCAATCGAAAGATGCCACACTGTTATCAACAAGATGGCAGACATCTCTATAGGCTCGATGAAAAAAGCTTCTGCACTTGTTAAAAATTACGACCCCAAGATCGCAGACGAGATCCGCGCTGAAGAAGACAAGGTGGATATTTACGAGGACATTCTCGGTTCTTACCTTGTAAAGCTTGCCGCAAAGAACATGTCTGAAAGTGAAAGTGCAGACGTAACAATGCTCTTACACCTTATCGGCGATTTCGAAAGAATCTCCGACCACTCGGTCAACATTGTTGAATCGGCAGAAGAAATAAAGGACAAGGGAATTTCCTTCTCCGCTGAAGCAACTCAGGAGCTTGAAACCTTAAGCTATGCAGTTAACGAGATCTGCTCGCTTTCAATGGACGCTCTTGAGAATTCGGACTTTGAAAAAGCATTCAAGGTCGAGCCTCTTGAACAGGTTGTAGATAACTTAAAGAACGATATAAGACGCAATCACACTGTAAGACTCAGAAAAAATCTTTGCAGCATAGAGCTTGGATTCATACTCTCTGATATCCTTACAGACTACGAAAGAGTTGCAGAC
>JAFQWB010000122.1 GCA_017407725.1 Clostridia bacterium
ACTACGAAAGAGTTGCAGACCACTGCTCTAATATAGCAGGATGCCTTATCGAAATGTCTCAGAAGGAAGCGCTGGATATTCACAGCTACCTCCACACCGTCAAGAAGGGCGGAGTTGAATACGATAAGTGCTTCAACGAATACTCGGCTAAGTATGCAGTTGCCGAGGCATCAGATAATCAGTAAAAACAATACCAAAACACCCCGAATCAAGGATGATTCGGGGTGTTTTTTATATATTTTCAGTATATGCAAATTTTAGTTAACACTAGTAACAGTTTAGCAACCAAATTTAACATCGGTTAAATTTCAACCTTTATAACCTTGTTTTCCTTAGCAGATTCAAAGGCGGTTTCCATAACTCTGAGAACTCTTCTGACCTCACAGTTCTTGATAAGCTGCTCTTCCTTGCCGTCTATCGCCTTAACTATATTTCTGTAGAAATCGTGAACGTCGGAAACAGGTCTTGCGTGAGTATACGTGTCGAGTGTGATCTCATCTCTGGGAGCCATGGTTTTGGTAATTCCCGCCGCAGTCTGAACCGGAACTACCTCTTTTTCGTTCCAAGCCTTACAGTATGCAATTTCGGCTTCACGGCGCCAATCCTCGATCATAGCGCTTCCCTTTTTGCTCTGCATATAGAATCTCGGCATAGCAATAAAGTTATACGTACCAACCTCAACGTATCCGCGCTTTCCGCTTTCAAACTTGATAACAAGCTTGAATCCATCGTCAACCTCGCTTGTTGTAATGTTGGTAATCTCGCAGAAAATGCTCTCTATTTTTTCGGGAATAAGCTGAAGCATCTGATCAATAAGATGTACGCCCCAGTCAAGTATCATTCCGCCGCCGTGTGCCTTCTGACATCTCCAGTCGGAGGGAATTCCTCTTGAGCCGTGAATTCTCGATTCAATATTGATAGTCTCGCCAATCTCACCCGATGCGATTATCTCTTTAATCGCAAGGAAGTCAACGTCCCATCTTCTGTTCTGGTGAACAGAGAAAAGCTTTCCACTCTTTTCGGCAGCCGCAACCATTTCATCGAATGCGGCAGTACTCATTTCAACCGGCTTTTCGCAGATAACGTTCTTACCCGCCGAAAGTGCCTTTACAACTATCTCTTTATGTACGTCGTTGGGCGTTGCACAAACAACAATATCTACCTTTTCATCGGCAATAAGAGCATCAAAGGACTCATATGCATACACACCGTTTGCCTTAGCCTTCTCTATCTTTGCAGGATCGATATCGTATATTCCCGCAAGCGAAACAACGTCGCTCTTAAGCGCGTGACCCGCGTGCCAGCCTCCCTGACCGCCGTAGCCTACAACCGCAATATTTTTCTTCATAACTGTTTTCCTCCTCGGAAATTAAGGATTACGTGCTTTTACTAAATTATACATTCGGTAATTCTTTTTGTCAAGACATATTTTCTTTTTGTCAAGACATATTTTAAGCTCAAAATCAATAATGTAAACTAAAGTTGACATCAAAGGGGCGATTTTTTGATCTTGGCGTATGCTCTCGGGTATTTTGCCTGCGTGGACGATTTTTTTCTGCACACGATTATGCATCTTTCGCCTGCATCGGAAAGAGTAAATCCCTCCTTATACTGAAGCTCTGCTCCGAGTATTTTTATCCCTTTTTCCGCTTCGTCAAGCTCGTTTTGCGAGTCGGCGCCCTTCATTGCAATAAAAAGTCCGCCAACGCGTGTAAGAGGAAGGCAAAGCTCTGACAGAATCGACAGCCTTGCAACAGCCCTTGAGATCGAAACGTCAAACGATTCTCTGAGCTCCTCGCGTCCGACCTCCTCCGCTCTTGCGGCAACGGTTGTTATATTATCGAGTGAGAGAAGCTCTGCCGCTTCCTTGATGAATTCAAGCTTTTTCGCTGTGGAATCAAGCGAGGTGATCTTAAGATCATCCCTGACAATAGCAATGGGAAGCGAGGGAAAGCCTCCGCCTGCCCCAACGTCGATAACCCTTGCGCCTCTCGGAATATGCTTCACCGCAGTAAGCGAATCTGCAAAATGCCTTAATATAACGCCCTCGTCGTCGGTTATTGCCGTAAGATTGTATTTTTCATTGGTCAAAACAAGGTGATTTGCAAGAATTCTGAATTTTTCGGCATACGGAATATATTCTTCAAGCGAGCATTCCTTAAAAATTCTTTCAATTGCGGTCTTGAAATCGCTCATCTTTCTTCCTCCTTTATTCCGAGATAAAGAATAAGAACCGATATATCGGCAGGCGAAACACCGGAAATTCGGGATGCCTGACCGATACTGAGCGGTCTTATATCAGACAGCTTCTGCATAGCTTCTATTCTGAGACCCTTTATTTCTTTATAATTTATATCGGGTGAGAGCGACATTTTTTCAAGTCTTTCTCTCTTTTTTACTTCTGCAAGCTGTCTTTTTACGTAGCCCTCATATTTTATAAGCACCTCTGTGCAGTACAGAACGCTTCTTGAGAGTGCCGGTCTTTCCTTATCGATCTCGTTCAGCGCCTCATACGAAAGCGCGGGGCGTCTTAAAAGATCTGCAAGAGAAATACCCGTTGCAAGCCTCGGAAGCTCATATTTTTCCATAACGGCGTTCATTATCTCACTCGGTGGGAAGAAGGTGTGCTCCGCTCTGTAAATTTCGCGCTCGATAGCTTCCTTCTTTTCAAGAAATCTTTGATATAGATCATCGCTTACAAGTCCGACTCTGTGTCCGATCTCGCAAAGGCGCATATCTGCGTTATCCTGCCTTAAAAGAAGTCTGTATTCGCTTCTGCTCGTCATTATTCTGTAAGGCTCGTTGGTACCCTTGGTTACAAGATCGTCGATAAGAGTTCCTATATAGGAGGAATCTCTTGTGAGAACCATCGGCTCCTTTGAGAGAAGCTTCATTGCAGCATTTATTCCCGCAACAAGGCCCTGTGCCGCCGCTTCTTCATACCCTGACGTGCCGTTGAACTGACCTGCGCCGTACAGTCCCTTATATTTTTTGAATTCAAGGGTAGGATATAGCTGGAGAGGATCTATACAGTCGTACTCTATCGCATATGCGGATCGCATAACAAGAGCATTTTCAAAGCCCTTAAGCGAGCGAAGCATCTCGCTCTGTACCTCCTCGGGAAGAGATGACGAGAAGCCCTGAAGGTAAATTTCCTTTGTATCGGCACCGCACGGTTCAACGAAAAGCTGATGTCTTTCCTTGTCGGAAAATCTTACTATCTTGTCCTCGATGCTCGGACAGTATCTCGGACCCGTTCCGTGAATGACACCCGAATAAAGGGGTGATCTTGACAGATTTGCCTTTATAATTGAGTGAGTTTGCTCGTTTGTGTAGGCAATGTAGCAAGGAATCTGCTCCATACCGTCAAAGGCGTCCTCGGGCGTTCTTGAGGAAAAGGGAGTGATATTTTCATCTCCGTGCTGTATTTCAAGCTTGGAATAATCTATCGAATCGGCGTGTATTCTCGGTGGAGTTCCCGTCTTGAATCGTCTTAAGACTATTCCCTCTCTTTCAAGCGATGAGGAAAGTCTTGTCGCACTTATCATAGAGTCGGGGCCGCAGTAATTTATAGCTTCACCTGTTATCGTTCTTGACGACAAAAATGTTCCCGCACATATGATTACCGCCTTGCACTCGATTACTGCTCCGAGCGAGGTGACTACCGCCTTGACCCTTTTACAGTCGTCCTCGGTATCGAAAAGAACGTCTACTATCTCCGCCTGCTTCAGAAGGAGATTCGGCGTGTTTTCAAGAGTCTTTTTCATTATTTTGTTGTAAAGTGCTCTGTCTGCCTGAATTCTCTTTGAGTGAACGGCAGGACCCTTTCCGAGATTGAGAGTTCTCGACTGAAGAGTCACCTTGTCGGCGGCATATCCCATTTCTCCGCCGAGAGCATCTATTTCATAGACAAGGTGGCCCTTGCCCGTTCCCCCGATAGAGGGGTTACAGGGTAGGTTTGCCACCGCATCAAGACTTAAGGTAAAAAGAGTCGTGCCAAGACCGAGTCTCGCAGCAGCGAGAGCCGCTTCTATTCCCGCGTGTCCCGCTCCTATAACGGCGACGTCGGTTTTTCCTGCATTATACAGCATAAAAGTTGCCGATCCTTTTCTTAATTTATTTGTTTTTTTGGTTTTGTTTTTTATTCAGCCTCTGCAATAAGCTTTTCTACCGCGGCGATCTTTACACAGCAGGCAAGAACCTTTGCCGCAGTCTCAACCTCCGAGAGCGGAGGGAAGGTGGGAGCAATACGGAGATTGCTGTCGTGCGGATCTATTCCGTAGGGGTAGGTTGCGCCCGCATTCGTCATCTTGACTCCTGCATCTGCCATAAGTCCGTAAACTCGCTTAGCGCATCCCTCGGGAACGTAAAGGCTGATGAAGTATCCGCCGAGAGGCTTTGTCCATTTTGCGATCTTGCAGGGCTCAAGCTCCTTTTCAAAAATCGAAAGAATAACGTCAAACTTGGGTCTTATAAGATCTGCGTGATGCTTCATATGACGCTTGATTCCCTCTGCGCTCTTAAAGAAACGTACGTGTCTTAACATATTGAGCTTGTCGCATCCGATAGTCTGAACCGTCATTATCGACTTTGTGTAAGCGATATTGGAATCGGACGCGGCAACCACAGAAACACCCGAACCGGGGAATGAAATCTTTGAGGTCGAGCAGAAAATATATGCAATATTGGGATTTCCCGCAATGTGCATCTCTCTGAAAAGGCTTAAAAGTCTGTCCTTCTTATCGGGATAAAGATCGTGAACGATGTAAGCATCGTCCCAGAATATTCTGAAATCCTTTGCTGCAGGCTTAAGTCTTGCAAATCTTCTTACAACGTCGTCGGAATAAGTGATTCCGTCGGGGTTGCTGTATTTCGGAACGCACCAGATGCCCTTGATGGTGGGGTCGGTTGACACAAGTTTTTCAACAACGTCCATATCGGGGCCCTTGGGTGTCATATCAACCGTGATCATTTCAATTCCGAGAGATTCGCATATACCGAAGTGACGGTCATATCCGGGCGAGGGGCACAAGAACTTTACGGTTCCCTGCTTTACCCAGGGCTCTGTATCGGGCGCAGAACCGTAAAGCATACAGCGAACCAGCATATCGTACATGATGTTAAGGCTGGAGTTACCGCACACTATAAGATTTCCCGAAGGAATTTCAAGAAGATCTGCAAAAATTCTCTTTGCCTCGGGAATTCCGTCAAGAAGACCGTAGTTTCTGCAATCTATTCCGTTTTCAGTAAAACAGTCGTCGGGCGTATCTATAACACCGAGCATCTCCTGCGTAAGGTCGAGCTGCTCTCTGTTTGGCTTTCCTCTTGACATATCGAGAGAGAGTCCGAGTGATAAATACTGGTTATATTCCTCTCTGAGCGAGGAAAGAAGCTCTGCAAGAGCGTTTTTAGACATATTGGCGTATCCCACGTATATTTCCTCCTTGACGTGAAAAAATAGTCATATAAAAACAATTATTTTTATATTATACATCATATGCGGCAAAATTTCAATCTGTCATTTGCACAAAAAGTAGTCTATATACAAAAATTTTTTAGAAACTAAGTCGGTTTTGCTCACATTTTTCAAACTTTTTGATAATTTTCACGAAGATATTGAACTTTTGTCGCATATGTGATATAATGCTTTATACAAGATCAAACAACATCCGCAAGGAGGTATTTATGACACTCGTTATTCTTGCCGCAGGACTCGGCTCAAGATACGGCGGACTCAAGCAGCTTGACCCGGTCGGAGAATGCGGAGAATTCATTATCGACTATTCTGTATACGATGCCATCAAAGCAGGCTTTGATAAGGTAGTATTCATAATCAGAAAGCACAACCTTGAAATATTCAAGGAAACTATAGGAAACAGAATCTCACCCTTTATAAAGGTCGAATATGCATTTCAGGAGCCCGACTATCTTCCCGAGGGCTTCGTATGCCCCGAAAGCCGCACAAGACCGTGGGGAACTACACACGCGCTTCTCTGTGCAAAGGATAGTATCGACGAAGCGTTCGCAGTCATCAATGCCGACGACTTTTACGGAAGAGGAGCTTATGCCGAAATGGCGAAAAGACTTCCCTCTCTTTCGGGTGAAAACGCCATTATGATAGGCTACAGGATCGAGAATACTCTTTCCGAAAACGGAAGCGTTTCAAGAGGAATCTGTGAAATGAACGGCGATACGGTTGAGAGCATCACCGAGCATAAGAAAATTTACGAAAAGGGCGGAAGGATCTTCTGCGAGTGCAAAGATTCTCTTCACGAGATCGAGCGCGGATCTTTTGCTTCAATGAACTTCTTCGGTCTTACGAAGGAGCTTCTTCTTAAGTTTGAAAAAAGCTTTCTCGACTTTATAAAGGTAAATCTTGACTCGGAAAAGGCAGAGTGCTACCTTCCCGAATCCACCTCAAAGCAGGCAGAAACAATAACGCTTTATCCCACGTCTGAAAAATGGTTTGGCGTTACCTACAAGGAGGATAAGGCGTCTACCGTAGCCAAAATAAAGGAAATGACCGAAAAAGGAATATACCCCGTCGGTCTTTGGAAGTAAGCCGGGGCTTAACAAGTAAATAAACCAACGAAAGACAGAGAGCCTTGCGCTTTCTGTCTTTTTTTGTTTTACCGAGATATTTTCGCGCGAAATATTATATATTATTAAATATATTTGTAGATCTTTACTTGACAAATAAGAGCGTGTGTGATATAATGCTCTTGCTTATTATGGCGATTTATCCCATCATACGGCAATCGCCATGGCATCCTTAAAAAGGTCAAAACAGTTGTCCAATCAATTTCAGGAGGTAACTATGAAAGGAAATCTTTCAAGAATACTGAAGACGGGCGTTGCAATGCTTCTTGTCATCTGTATGATGGCAGGCTCGCTTCCCGCAGTATTCGCAGGTGTTTACAACAGTCCGCACGCGACAAGTGAAACGATAAGCTACGTTTCTCTCGGTGATTCTATCGCAAGCGGATACGGTCTTTCGGGCTTCGGAAATAACGGATATCTCAACGATACCGCTTCCGCATATCCCGTAGTTTTAGCAAAAAAGCTCAGCGCTCATCTCAAAAAGAACGTTGATCTTACAAATCTTGCACTCAGCACAATGAGAGCAGAGGATCTTAATCTTCTTCTTTCTCTCTCTGCAGACGATGCAAAGAAGATCGACGAAATGCTCACTTGGGATCAGTCTGTTTGGGATTCGATCACATCTAAGGGTGACAAGTACACCTACGACGAGTTTTCAGGTCGCATTCCCTCATTCGAAGAGGCTGCAACAAAATATCAGGAGGCAGTTAAGAATGCCGACCTCATCACGCTCGGAATAGGAAACGATGATTTCAACGTATTCATGTTCGATGCATTTATGAATGCACTCGGATACGACGGAGAGATAAGCAACAACAGCTGGATCGATCTTGAAGCAAAACTCGACATGATGGATGCTGATACAAAGAATCTTCTTCTCTCTGTTTACGAGAGCCTTCTTGATCTTCTTTCATCAAAGCTTCCTCTCGACGAAACCGTTTCAAAGTCTGTTGCAGATGCGATGGTATATGCACTTGCAAGCTACGTTATCAGCTACGGTGAGATCATCGACAAGATCTCTGAGCTCAATCCCGATGCAAAAGTTATAATCGTAGGACTTGAGAATTCTCTCTCAGGCTTCGACCTTGACTTAAAGCTCGGAAGCATCGACAAAACGGTGGACCTCGGAAGACTCTTCGGTCTTGTTATAGATGCGGCAAACCTCTATCTTGCAGGCGTTCCCGCTTATCTTAAGGCAAGCGGCAATTCCGCATACGATGAAGTAAGCTTCTATTTCGCTGCTCTTCCCGAAGCAGAGATGATAGCTGATCTTCTTCCGGAGCTTGATCTCGGCGGATGGACAGAAACCGTGATAGTTGACGCCGCCGCAGTTCGTGCAGGCATCCTTGATACCTTCAACGGAGCTATCACAACTCTTATCAAGGCCATGGCGAATAACGCTATTGATACGTACGGTCTCAGCCTCACGGATATCACCGCTTCCGACCTTGAAGAATATCTTGAATACGAAAAAAATCTTGCAGACCATCTTGCAGATCCCTCTTTGTATGCAGAGCCCGTTACAGCTCTTTCGAACAACACTATCATATCGTGCGCTATATATCTTGCATTCGAGCACGCTATAGTAGACGGAAGTGAAAACACTCTCTTCTCTCTCGAATCAATAAAGAGCATCGCATCTGATATAAGCTCTGTATTCTCGGGCGTTGCCGGATCGGTAGACATTGAGAGCCTTGTAAGCATAGATACCATATACGACAAGGTCTGCAATGCTATCAAGAATGACGACACCGCAGTTGAAAATATAAAGAACTACGTTAAGAGCGTATACGGTGACGATATAGAGGCTGACCTTACCGCGTGGTATGCAGACTACTGCACAGCAAATTCTCTTGTACCCGATACAGCTCGCGACGAGGATCTTATTCTTGACAAAGAATTCGAACTCTTGCTTACATACCTCTCAAAGGACGACGTTAAGGAATATATAATTAACACTCCCAATGCAGGCGGCAAATACGTAGTTGATTATTCGGTACGCTTTGCGGCTCCCGCTCTCACAGAGGCACTTGAAAATGCGATCGAAGGCGACACGAACGTATTCGCACTCTTCTCAGTATTCTCAAGATTCCTTATCGGAGATGCGCTCGGCATCCATCCTACCGCAAACGGACATATGGCTATTGCCGATGCCATCTTCGCGGTATACGAGAACGAGTACACGGTAAGAGAGTCTCTCAAGGACGGTACGATAGATCTTATAATCGAGCTTATCGCACTCATAAAGAACAATGCTCCCGCAAATCTTACAGATTCGTTTGATTTTGCATCCGTATTAAAGAACACACGCGATACCGAAAAGGCGTTTGCAGAGCTTTCTGCACTTCTTAAGGGTATTGACACAGACGCCATCAAGGCATACTCCGACAGCACTTCTATTGACAGCGCGATCGACGAGCTTGCGGCTGTTGTAAACGAGTACAAGGCGGCTGTAAAGACCGTTAAGAATACTTGCGAGGATTTCACGTACGCACTTCTTTCTCTCACGACCAAGGATGCATCCGAGGCAAGAGAGAGTGCGGTAAAGGCACGTGATGAAATATTCGCGGGAATCGATACTCTCACATCACTTGCAGAAGAGCTTAAGCTTGCGGCAAACGCAGTAGTAACCGCGGCAGAGTCCTCTTCTTCGACAGAGCTCAAGAATGCTGTCACAAATGCAGCTGCAATAGCTGCAGAGGCTGCAGACCTTGCAGATGAAAAGGCTCTTGCAGAGCTTGCATACAGTGAAGTATACGACGGAAGCTTCACATCCAACCACAAGTACACAAATATTCTTGCAATAGGCGGCGAAGAGCTTGCTCTCGGAACAAGCTTCGCAGAGCTCCTTACAGAGAAGCTTGGTCTTGCAAACACACCCGATGCTCTTACAAAGAAGGCTATTACAGATCTTCGTGCCGAGGATTTAAGATACATTCTCGATTCCTCCTTCACACCCGATCAGATCACACTTGCAAAGTACGATATGACGGCTCTTGACAGCTTAAGAGCAGAGCTTACTATGGGCATTACCGATGCGGAGCTTATCGCACTTTCTCTTGACACGACGTACATTTCCAAGAAGGCTCTTACCGATGCTTATGCAAAGTATAACGGCGAGAGCATAACTGCTCCCGACTGGAGCCGCTACCTCGGAAGCGATGCCGACTCTATCGTAAACAAGGTAAAATCCCTTGCAAATGAGTATCTCACGTCGCTCGGATACACCGCCGAAAAGACAGAGCTTGCAATGACAGCTCTTGAGGTTTACGCATACGAATACGTAAGCTATCTTGTAAACGCTTCTGCATCTGCAGAGCTTATCAGAGGAATCAATCCCGATGCCAAGATCGTTATAGTAGGATATGAAAATCCCCTTTCGGTTCTTGACGTTCTTTCAGGCTCACTTCCCATCGGAACAATTCTTGACGGTGCTACAGAGGTTGCAAACTTAAGCCTTGCGGCATTCTCATTATTTAACGAAAACACACTTTACTTCGGCGCTAAAGACTTTAACACACTTCTCGACGAGGATATTGCTAACGGAGTTTACAATAGCGAAACTCTTGTAAGCTTCATCTTAAAGCTTGCCGAGAACGGATGCGCTTCTCTCTATGCAAGCACTGACGGTCACCAGACCATCGCAGATACACTTTACTCTGCTCTTACAGTTACAGACGAGCACGAATACGACTCCGCTTGGTCGAGCGACGATACAGGCCACTGGCACGAATGTCCTTGCGGCGACACCACGGATTTCGAGGCTCACACCTACACATGGACCATTGATACAGACGCTACGGAGTTCACGGCAGGCGTTATGCACGAGGAGTGCGTAGTCTGCGGATACGAAAGCGGCAACACAGAGGAAATTCCTGCAACTCACGAGCATTCCTACTACAGTAAGTGGAACGTAAATGAGACACACCACTGGAACGAATGTGCGTGCGGAGCGGCTCAGGTCGTTCAGGAGCACACCTTCGAGTGGGTAACAGAAAAAGAAGCTACAGAGTTTGAGGACGGATTCATGTATGAGCACTGCTCGGTATGTGAATACAAGTCAGGTAATACGAAGATCATCCCCGCAACCCACGAGCACACCTTTGAGGGTGACTACAAGTGCGACGAGACAGGTCACTGGCTTGAGTGCGCTTGCGGCGAAAAGGGCGAGGTTACAGAGCACACCTATGAATGGGTGATCGACACAGAAGCTACCGAGTTTGAAAAGGGATCAAAGCACGAAGAATGTACGGTCTGCGGATACGCAAACGGTAACGTAGAAGAAATCCCTGCAACTCACGAGCATTCCTTCCCTGCAGACTATACGTCTGACGAAACAGGTCACTGGCACGAATGTGCTTGCGGCGAGAAGGACGGCTTTGAGGAGCACACCTTCGAGTGGGTAACAGATAAGGAAGCTACTGAATTCGAAACCGGCTCAAGACACGAAGAATGTACAGTCTGCGGATATGCAAACGGCAACACCGAGGAGCTTCCCGCAACTCACGAGCATTCCTTCGAGGGTGAGTATAAGTATAACGAAACCGAACACTGGCTTGAGTGCGCTTGCGGCGAAAAGGATACTGCAAGTGAGCATAGCTTCGTTTGGGTAACCGATACGGAAGCTACTGAAACCGTAACCGGATCTGCACACGAGGAGTGCTTCGTATGCGGATACGAAAGCGGAGAGGTTAAGGAAATTCCCGTAACACACGTACACTCCTTCGATGGTAAGTGGACAACAGACGGCACAAACCACTGGCACGAATGTGCTTGCGGTGAAAAGACAGATGTAGCCGCACACAACATCATCTTTGTTGTTGACAAGGTAGCAACCGAGTTTGAAAATGGATCAAAGCACGAAGAATGTACAGTCTGCGGATACAAGACCGGCAAGACAGAGGAAATTCCCGCAACACATACTCACCTTTATTCAACAGTATGGAGCACCGACGAAACAAGCCACTGGCACGAATGCTCCTGCGGCAACAAGATCGACTCTGCAGAGCACACGCTTGAATGGGTAATCACTACAGAGGCAACAGAGTTCACAAAGGGCGAAAAGGTCAAGGTATGTAAGATCTGTTCTTACGTAAGCGACACCAAGGAAGAAATTCCCGCAACTCACGTACATAACTTCCCGCTCACGTACACCTGCGATGCAAACGGACACTGGTACGAATGTGCTTGCGGCGAAAAGAGCAACTATGCTGAACACACGCTCACAATGGTAACCGATAAGGAAGGCTCAGAGCTTACAGCAGGCTCAAAGCACGAGGAGTGCTCTGTATGTAAGTACAAGACAGGCAAGACCGAGGTTATCGCTCCCACACACGAGCACGTAGCAAACAAGGATGAGCTTTCGTTCACGACAAACGGAACACATCACTGGAAGGAATGCTCCTGCGGTGAGAAGTATGACGTTCAGGCTCACGATATCGAATGGATAATCGACAAGGAAGCAACCACAACGGAAAAGGGACAGAAGCACGCTAAGTGTAAGGTCTGCGGATACGAGGCAGAGGCAATCGAGATCGAAATGCTCGAGGATCTCACTCCTCCCGTAGAGGACAACTCACTCAGCAAGACTGCTCTTCTCTGGCTCTGGATAACCCTTCCCATTGCGATAATTGCGGCAGTAGTTGCAATAGTATTTATCCTCAAAAAGAAAGTTATATAATTAAATAACCGCACTTTTATAAGGGCTTCGGGAAATAAAAATTCCCGAAGCCCTTTCTCTTAAAAAAAACGATTGACATATTGCCATTTTATGATTATAATATAATAAGGAAGATTATGCGATAAAAAACCTTACGAAACGGAAAGGAAATGCTTATGACAGGCGTAGTAAGAGTATGCTCGGCACCTATAGAGATCTCACTTGCATCACCCGATAAAAACGCGGCTAAAATTATAAGCGCTATAAAAGAAGCCAAGAGAAACGAAAGCTCTGTAGTTCTCTTTTCGGAGCTTGCGCTCACCGGATACAGCTGTGCCGATCTCTTTTATCAGAACACTCTTATCGAAAGAGCCGAGCAAAGGCTTCTCTCTGTTGTAAAGCACACCGAGGGCATAATTGCAGTTGTAGGCGCTCCCCTTCGCTCAGAAGGCGCGCTTTTTGATGCCGCTTTTGTCATTGCCGACAAAAAAATAGTCTGCGCTGCAATCAAAAGAGCTGTTCCCACAAGCGGAGCTTATCTTTATGAAAGAGCATTCTGCTCTCTTGAAAACGGTTCTGTAAAGACCGCAAGGCTCGGCGGATTTGAATTTCCCATCGCAAACAAGCTTAAGATATCAACAGACAAGATATCCTTCTCTGTGATTTTCGGCGACTCAGTATATAACGGTGACTGCTTTGATATCTTAAATAATGAAACCGATCTTCTTCTGATTCCCACCGCACTTCAGAAGGGTGTTGGAAGCGAAAAGAAGCTTTCCGATGCTCTTTCATATATTACCTCGGCAATTCCCTCTGCGGCGCTTCTTACTTCGGGCGGAAAGGGCGAGTCGGTAAAGGACTCACTTTTCTCTTCTCTTGCACTCTCTTATGAATGCGCAGACGAGCTTATCAAGAGCGATTCGCTCTCCTTTGCCGATATAGACACAGACAAAATAAGAGCGATCAGAAAAATGCGCTCTGCAGGAAGTGTCAATAAGTGCGATCTTAATACCGTATTTCTCGATTTCGATATCAAAGAGAGCGACGGAGAATATATTTCGGTAAGAAAATATCCGTTTATACCGAAAAATGACTGCGAGATACGCGAAAGATGTCTTGAGATTCTTGACATACAGAAAAGAGCGCTTGCAAGCAGGCTTTCAATAACCGGCGGAAAGCTTGTAATAGGCGTTTCGGGCGGACTTGATTCCACACTTGCGCTTATAGCCGCTGTAAAGAGTATCGATCTTCTTTCTCTTGACAGAAAGAACGTAATAGGCGTGACAATGCCCTCGTTCGGCACAAGCAATGCAACCAAGAGCAATGCGCTGAGGCTTATGGAGGGTCTTGGAATAAGCGTAAACACCGTGGATATAGGCAGAAGCGTGCTTCTTCACCTTGAGGATATAGGTCTTGATGAAAACGACCGCTCGGCAACCTATGAAAATGCACAGGCAAGGGAGAGAACTCAGGTTCTTATGGATCTTGCAGGTAAAAACGGCGCTATAGTGCTTGGAACAGGCGATCTTTCAGAGCTTGCGCTCGGCTGGTGCACGTACAACGGTGACCATATGAGCATGTACGGAATAAACGCCGACATTCCCAAGACTCTTATAAAAAAGATGATAATCACACTTGCAAATGAGAAGGAGTTCGAAAGCGTAAAGGACGTTCTTCTTGATATTGCAAAAACTCCGATAAGCCCCGAGCTTCTTCCCCCGGACAGCGACGGCAAAATATCACAGAAGACCGAGGATCTGATCGGACCTTATTCACTCACCGATTTCTTCATTTATTATACCGTAAAATACGGATACTCTCCCACAAAAATATTCTCACTTGCAACAAAAGCCTTTGCCGACGAATATGACAAGGACACGGTCAAGAAATGGCTCGTAAGCTTCTATAAGCGCTTCTTTTTCAGCGCTTTCAAGCGTGATGCCCTTCCCGACGGTGTAAGAATAGGAAGCATCTCGCTTTCGCCCAGAGGGGATTTTATGATGCCCTCAGACGCTATGTCCGAGCTTTTTGTGAGTGAAGCCGAAAATCTCTGAAAATGGAGCATATTATGGAAAAGCTTTTGAAAATATTTGCCGCCTTCGATATAGAGGGCGATCCCGTATCGATATCCCCTCTCGGAAACGGACTTATAAATAACACCTACCTTGCCGCCACCGACAAGGAAAAATACGTTATGCAGAAAATAAACACGGCGGTATTCACCGATCCCGTGGGCGTTATGGAAAACATATTCGCCGTGACCGAGCATATCAAAAAAAGAGGCGGAGTTACTCTTGATTTCGTAAAGACGAAGGACGGCTGCTTCTACTCGGATACCGAGGAAGGCTTCTTCAGACTCTATAAATTCATGGACAACAGCAAGAGCTACGACGTAATAGATGCACCTCTTTTCGAAAAGGGTGCTGAGGAATTCGGAAAATTCCAATACTATCTTTCAGACTTTGATGCATCTCTTACAAAGGAAACGATAAAGGACTTTCACAATACCGCCGCAAGAGTTGAACGCTTCAGACGCCGCCTTACGGTTGATGAATTCTCAAGAGCCGCCGAATGCGAGCGTCTCACCAAAAGACTTCTTGAGCTTGCACCTCTCGGCGAAGCTATAGTAAAGGCTCTTGAAAGCAAAGAGATCCCCACAAGAGTAGTACATAACGATACAAAAATAAGCAACGTCCTCTTTACAAACGAGGGTGACGGACTTTGCGTTATAGACCTTGACACGGTAATGCCCGGATCGCTTCTTTACGATTTCGGCGATGCCATAAGATCTGGCGCGGCAAACGAGCCCGAATGGAGTGACGACTTTGAAAAGGTATACGTGAGGGAGGATCTTTACGAGGCATTCGTAAAGGGATATTTGAAGGGTACAAACGGTGCTCTTACCGAAAAGGAGTTCGAGCTTCTTCCCCTTTCAGCCTTCATATGCACGTACGAGCTCTCGGTAAGATTCCTTGACGATTACCTTGACGGAGGACGCTACTTCAGATTCAA
>JAFQWB010000123.1 GCA_017407725.1 Clostridia bacterium
ACTTCCCATAGGAATAAACACGTCGGTAGACGGACTTTACTCGATGTTTGCGATCCTTGTATTTGCGGTTCCGATATACGAATTTTCGGGAATTATGAACAGAAGAAATGCCGATACTGTATTTTTCCTTCAGATCGATAAATGGCACAGAACTCTCGCTCACTACCTGACCGCGACCGTTACCGTGCTTTCTTCAATGATCGTTTCGTTTTCCATCCTTTATATAAGACTTGTATTTATGGCGACAGAGGGCGGAATTGTAAAAGAAACCTTCGGGTTTGCATCAACCCTTCAACTTTTATATGCATTTCTTGTTTCGCTTGTATTTGCTGTCATCAGTATAACTATAACAAGCTTTACCTTCTGCTGCGCGAATACCGTGCTTGACGGAGGTATATGCAGCTTTATGTGGCTTTTTACACCCGCACTTGCGTGGACTGTTATCGAGGAGCTTATTCGTGGCAGTGAAGTAAGAAGCCAGGTTGTAGGAAAGCTTTTGCTCGGTATTGAGATCTCATATCTTATTCCGGGATTTAATATACTGACAGTTCTTGGCGAATTCGATTCGATATTTTACGTTAAAAGGGATTTTGCAAAGGACTTTATGAGAAACGACGTTCTTATTCCGTGCGCAATTCTTCTTGCTCTTGCAATTCTCGCTTTTGTCGGAATGTACCTTTTGTCAAGAAAGAAGAAGGCTGAAAAGATAGGAGATATTTCAGATTCGTGGTTCTCGTATAAGCTTTTAATACCCCTTTACGGCATTATTTTAGCCTATCTCCTCGGCGCAGAGTTGATCATTGTCAATATCTTTTTATTGGTCGCAGCGTTTGGAGGATACGTTATATACAGACGAAACTTTAAGCTTCACAAGAGCGATATAATTATGATGATCGTGATTGCGGTAATTTCAATGATTGAGATAAGATTGTAAAAAAAGGAGTACGACCCGTACTCCTTTTTTTGTTGTAAATTTCAAGGTAGGGGGGATATGACGGTTATATCCACTCCGCTCAAAGTGGATCCCGACACTACGTGCCGCCCTACGGGTTCGACTCCGCGTCGCATTCGCAAAGCGAATGCTTTAGGATAGACACAAATATGAAGGCTTCACTTCGCTTTCTGAACCGTACCACATTACCTACCGTACTAGTAGGGGCGATTCACGAATCGCCCGCTATATAAAATTATCACTCCGAATAAAATCCTGCACTAACTTACGTGTATCTCCTCATCCGTCATCCTAATCGGATGCCACCTTCTCCCCAGGAGAAGGCTTTTTCCAAGTCTATTCCTTGCTTAAAAAAATGACATCTGTTTTCTATTTTGTTTTCAATTACCGACAATCCTCACCCTCTTAGCAGAGCGATGCCTTTGACCAAGCCTTCCTCCGGGAGGAAGGTGGCACGGCATAGCCGTGACGGAAGGAGCCCGCGCAACTTCATGTTTTCACTTGCTTTATCGTAACGCGCTCTCCATCACTCGACTTCGTCGGGAGCTCCCTCACGGAGAGAGCTTTTCATATAGTCCCATCGAAAGAAAAACACCACCAAAGAAAATTTTCTTGGTGGTGTTTGTGTTTCCTCAGCTAAAGTTGCATAGCCGACGAACTGCCTTTTTATTTCAATTACTGCATTGCGCCGCGCTTATAGAGAATCCATTTAGGTCTGTCAAGCGGGTCTGCGCCACGCCTCGGTGTTGTGATGATTGTGTTTTCCATCTCACGGTAGCCTCCGAATGCGGGGTAGTATACCGCAAGACCCGAGGTGAGCCTTGCAAGCTCTGTCGGGTAGTCCATCGATTCGGATACGGGAAGCATACATTCAATATATGCTATATCCTTCTTGATAACCGGCGAATCAAACTCTCCGCGCATTTTAAGTGTATCTGACATTACCTTTCCGATAAATTCTGACGGCAGGCTTATCTTTACCTTGAGCATAGGCTCAAGAAGAGTTGATCCCGCACTTTGCATTGCGTGTATAAAGGCAAGAGGAGTTGCTACGAAGAAATCGAGCGGATGGGTGTGGATGGTATGATGCTCTCCATCAACAAGTGTTGCCTTTATATCGGTAACCTCCCAGCCCATAAGACCCTGCTCAAGCGACTCGAAGAATGATCTCTTTATGTGCTCCTGATATTTATAGAAAAGCTTGTTGTGAGGAACGTTTCCGCCATCCCAAACAACTCCGCTGCCTCGAGGAAGAGGCTCGATAAGGAGCTTTACTATTGCCCAGCAGGGCTTTGGCATTGTGTATGCGTCAAAGCCGTATGCGGATTTTTTAGGAGTTTCCTTGTATATTACCGAAGGCTCTGAGAACTTGACCTTGTAGCCGTATCTTGATAACAGAAGCTCGGATAATACTTCGGTCTGAATTTTACCAGTGATGCTTATGACTATCTCACGCTCGGTGCTTTCCCATTTTACGGAGAGAAGAGGGTTTTCGGCTTCAAGCTCACGGAAGGCTTTTAACAGCTCTGTGATCTCGGTGTCCTCGGAATATGCCTTGACCGAGAGAAAGGGACAGGCGATGTCCGAAACGAGAAGGTGCGGATCATTTCCTATATAGTCGAACAGCCTTGCCCTCTGAAGTCCGAAAACGGTTGCAATGTCACCCTTTCCCACAAATCCCGAGTCGATTCTTTTCACGCCCGAAAAGCTTCTTATCTGAGATATTTTTTCTTCCTCGCGAGAGTCGGGGTAGGTGACGGTATCTCTTGACGAAAGCTCTCTTCCGTAGGTTCTTACGTGTGCAAGC
>JAFQWB010000012.1 GCA_017407725.1 Clostridia bacterium
ATGCTTGCCCACTGTGCCAAAGGCACAACATCATTGCCGTAGGCTACATCATTAGGCGAAGCCGACATCACTTGCCCGTAAGGGCAAGCATCGTTCGGCAGACCTGCTTTATCGCAGGTCGCCGTGGGGGTTCCCCTTATTTTTCTCTTAAGTACCCTTTTTAAAAAAAGGTCCTTAAGGATCCCCAAAAAACTTTATAAAAGGAATTAATTAATTTATACCGAAAAGTTTTTGTGTCACTTTTGGGAGAAATCAACCGCTATACAAGGATAAAACAAAAAATCGGCTGTGAAGCCGATTTTTCAATATCATCAATATTCTTAAACGTAGAATTCCTCGTCAGTATCAAGGCAAAGACAACCGAGATATTCACCGTAAACGGCGCCGCAGTCAAGACCGATCTGGCTCTTGCCTCTGTAAATAAGACCTCTGCAGTCCTCGTCTATTTCAAAAGTAGGCTTGTGACCGGTTACAAGAATCCTATCTCTGAAATAATTCCTCTCGTAATCGTTTTCGCACTTTGTTATTTCATCTACGGTATACTTGTCAAGAGGCTTGTCGGGGGAGAAATTTCCGAGACCGGCATGAGCAAGAACGAACTTCATACCGTCAACAGAAACCTCGTCGTAAAGCACCGACTCGTCTGAAAGATACGCAAGAGCATCCTCCTTTTCCTCATCGGAAAGGCTCTGGAATTCGGTGACCGTGGTAAGTCCGCCGCCATTTTTAACCCAGTCTCCGAAGTTTCTTCTGAAGGATGCATCATCCTTTGAATCCTCTTCCATAAGTCTTGTAAGCATCTTAAGCGCTTTCAGATCGTGATCACCGATTATGGGGAAAACGTTGCATCTCATAAGCGCATCGTCTATTATCTTGAAGGGCTCGGGTCCGATATCCATAATATCGCCGAGAATAAAAAGCGAATCGGAATCCTTCAGCTTTATTTTCTTTATCATTTCCGTGTACTTGTCAAAGCATCCGTGCAGATCGCTCATAACGTAGAACATATATTACCTCTTTCTTATTCTGCGCACTCTTTTTGTGCCAAAATTCTCTGACCTTTCGTTTCTTGTAAATATAATATCATAAAATTCTTTCATTATCAATAGTTTTTATTGCATTTTAGAAAAATGAATGATATAATAACTACATGATAACACAAATTCCCGAAAGGTAACTTAAAATATGAGAGAAATTATTCTTTGCAAATACGGCGAGCTGGTTCTCAAGGGTCTCAACAAGAAAACCTTCGAGTCAATACTCCTTTCAAAGGTCAAGGCGGCAATCGCAGGGCTCGGCGAATTTTCAATATACTATTCACAGTCGGTAATGTACGTCGACCCGATCGACGATAACTGCGACTTCGAAGAGGCGTTCAAAAGAATCTGCAGAGTTTTCGGATTCGTTTCGATCATCCGTGCCGCAAAGGCAGAAAAGACGGTCGAGGACATACTTGCAGTCGCGGCAGAATATCTTCCCGATTTTCTTTACGGCAAAAAAACCTTTAAGGTTGAAGGCAAGCGCTCTGATAAGCGATTCCCGATGACCTCACCCGAAATCAGCGGCGAGATCGGAGGCGTGCTTCTTGACAAGATGCCCGGTCTTTCTGTAGACCTCGTAAATCCCGAAATAACAGTAAGAGTTGAGATCCGTGAAAAATATGCATATCTCCACGCGGGCGGCGTGAAGGGAGCAGGCGGAATTCCCTACGGTTCAAGCGGAAAAGCTCTTTTGCTTCTCTCGGGCGGTATTGACAGCCCCGTTGCAGGCTACATGATGGCAAGGCGCGGCGCGGTAGTTGACTGTCTGCACTTCGAATCCTTCCCATACACAAGCGAAAGAGCAAAAGAAAAGGTTCTTGAGCTTGCAAAGAAGGTCGCAAAATACACGGGAAATCTTCGCGTAAGAGTAATTTCACTCACAAAGATCCAGGAAGAGATCCGCGACAGAGCAGACGAGGACTATTTCACACTCCTTTTAAGACGCTCGATGATGAGACTTGCCGAAAAGGTTGCCAAAACCCATTTCTGCGATGCAATTATCACGGGCGAGAGTCTTGGCCAGGTTGCAAGCCAGACAATGAAGACAATTACGGTTACCGACTGTGCGGTCGATATGCCCATTTTCCGTCCTCTTATCGGTATGGACAAGGAAGAAATCATTGCAATAGCAAGAAGAATTGACACCTTCGAGACCTCGATCCTTCCCTACGAGGATTGCTGCACGATATTTACTCCCAAGCATCCGAGAACAAGACCCGAGCTTGAAAAGGTTCTTGCAGAGGAAGCAAAGGTTGACTTCGAAGCACTTGAAAAAGAAGCTCTTGAGAGCATTGAGTATCACGAAATAAAGGGCTACGACGACTAAAATAGGATTTCTTTGTTATGATCAGTTGACAATAATACAACATCTTAAACTTATAAAATTAAAAATCCCCTTGTGTAAACTATAGTTTACACAAGGGGATTTTTTTGATTTTTATCGGTCGTTTCTATCCTTTATGACCTCGAATGCCTCTCTTGCTATCTCAACCGTTTCCTTTATATCCTCGTCGCTGAGAGCGGCGTTTATAAAGTGGTTGTGATGGTTAGTAAAGAAGATTCCCCTCTTCACGCACTCCGCGATCCAAGCCTGGTGAAGCTTAAGCGAGGGGTCATCGGCAATTCTTAAATAGAAGAGCGATGGAACACCCGTAACGTGAAGGTCAAATCCGAATTCTGCGGCGGCTCCTTCAAGTCCGCTCTTGAGCTTTTCTCCTTTTTCAATAAGAAGCGAAGGAAGATTAAGCTTTTTCATCTTTTCAATACAAGCAATTCCTGCCGCAAAGGGCACAGCCGAGAGCCAATAAGATCCCGTATAGGTCATTCCCGATACGGTGTTCTTAATGAATTCCTTTCCGCAAAGAGCACTCACGTTATATCCGTTTGCAAGAGCCTTGCAGAAGCATATAAGATCTGCTTCAAATCCGAAATAGTGGTCAGAGCCTGCAAGATCAAGTCTGAAGCCTGCTCTTACGTCGTCAACGATAAGAACCGTTCCCTCGTCGGTGCACTTCTTTCTGACCTTCTGCCAGAAATCCTTCTCGGGAAGGACGTTATCCATAAAGTTTCCGTGCATATAAGGCTGACCGATAACCGCCGCTATCTCACCCTTATATTTATCGAACACCTTTTCGAGCTGCTCAAAATTGTTCCATTCAACGTAAATATTGTTAATTACGTCCTCTTCAATAACACCGGCATAGTCGATCTTCTGCGTCCATGGAGAAATTCCGTGATAATATCCCTTGAAGAAAACTATCTTTTTTCTATGAGTGTAAGCTCTGGATGCCATAACGGCAAGAGTTGTTACGTCATTTCCGTTCTTTGCGAAGAACGCCCAATCGGCGGTATTTACAGTTTCAACGAGAAGATCGGCAAAGTCGATCATTACCGTATTGGGAAGCGTCGTACAGTCGGAGATCTTTCTCTGCTTTGCCGCCGCCGCATCAACGTCGGGATCGTGATAGCCGAGAATATTGGGTCCGTATGCGCACATGTAGTCGATGAATTTATTACCGTCAAGGTCCCAGAGATAAGCTCCCTCCGCCTTTGATGAATAGAGCGGGAACGCCTCAACCGGGATATAGCAACCCTCTGCAGGGCCCTGGTGTCCGTAAATTCCCGAGGGAATAACCTTTACCGCTCTTTCGAAAGCGGCTCTTGATTTTTCATAGGTGTAGATCTTATGCAACTTTAGTTTCCCCCTTACGCGAGATATACCGACACTCTGTCGAGAATTCTGTTTATATTGTCAACCTGAGATATCATTCCACAGATTCTTACCTTGCCTTCGCCGACCGCGGCAACCGCATTTATATTTCCGTCAAAAAGATCTCTTGCAATCTTGATGCTTTCAAATCTCATTTCAGAGAAGCACTCCTCGGGGTCTGTGTGAATCGCGGTAAGCTTGTGATCCTTTACCTCAACGCCGAGTGCAAGCTTGTCTCCGATAGCGAGTCTTACCGTTCCGTCAACGATATTTGACGCAGAGAAGCTTCCGACCTTGTCCTCGTTTCCGATTTCAGCTATTGCCGAAACGATAACGTGGAACATAATAACCGTCGAGCAGGTATAAAATCTCTTATCCTCAAGATCTTCCTTTGTAGGTCTTAAATACTTTGAAAGTATATCGGTAAGTGCGGTGAAATTCTTAAGAAGGAACCCTACGTGATGGAATCCTGAGATCGGTATGGGCATACCGGTTCCGTCTATCATTTTGTTGAATTTTTCAGGCGAGGAAAAATAGAGCTTGATTGAGCACTTTTCAGCACCCTTAACCATCTTTGCGCGACCTCTCTTAAATATAAGCGTAGCGCTCGGACCGTCCTTGATGACAAATCCAAGCGAAATATCCTTATCCTTTACGCATTCTCTTGCCTCGGGCACGTATTTTAAGAGATAGGGTATCGCTCCGAGTACGCCGAACAGATTGCAGTGAGCAAGAACTCTTTGATCTTTCATTGGTTTTTCCTTTCAGAAGCAGTGTAAACTTTAGTTGCTTATTTTCTTGTCCATACGGTGCCTGCGGAGGTATCCTTAAGCTCGATTCCTCTTTCGGCAAGAATATTTCTTATTTCGTCAGCTCTCTGATAGTCCTTGTTCTTCTTTGCGTTCTTTCTTTCCTCGATAAGAGCCTCTATCTCTTCTCTTTCGGGATCATCGGCATTTGCATCATCTGCTTTTTTTGCCGTAAGAAGATTGAGCGAAAGCACGGTGTCGAAAAGTCTTATAATTTCTCTCTTTGTAGCTCCGCTGACCTTTTCCTTAAGCACGTCGTAAACGAGTGTAAGACCCATTGCGGTGTTGAGATCGTTTCCAACCTGCTTTATGAACTTGTATTTGTACTTTGTTACCGTCTCGTTATCGATCTCGCCCTCGTTATCAATAGCGGAGATCTTCGATATGAGCTTTTCATATGCTCCCTTTGCATTGTCAAGAGATTCGTAAGAGAAAACGAGAGGCTTTCTGTAGTGCGACTGCAAGCAGAAGAATCTGTAGGCAATAGGATCGTATCCCTTCGATTCAAGAAGAGAAACTGTAAGGAAGTCGCCCTTAGACTTGCTCATTTTTCCGCTTTCATCATTAAGATGATGAACGTGGAACCAGTAGTTGCACCACTTGTGTCCAAGATAAGCCTCGCTCTGCGCGATCTCGTTTGTGTGGTGAGGGAAAATATTGTCAACGCCGCCGCAGTGAATATCAAGATACTCACCAAGGTTCTTCATCGAAATGCAGTAGCACTCGATATGCCATCCGGGATAGCCTATTCCCCAAGGAGAATCCCACTTGAGCTCCTGATCCTCGAACTTCGACTTTGTAAACCAAAGCACAAAGTCAGCCTTGTTTCTCTTGTTATCATCCTTGGAAACGTCCTCTCTTACGCCCTCCATAAGATCATCTGACGAGTGACCTGTGAGCGCATAGTAATCATCTGTCTTTGAGGTGTCAAAATAGATATTTCCGCCTGCCTCATACGCGTATCCCTTTTCAATAAGCTCTTGTGTAACCTTGATGAAATCATCCACCATAGAGGTTGCAGGAACTATAGTTGCGGGCTTTTTGATGTTTAACTTTTCGCAGTCTGAGAAGAAGGCGTTCTTGTAGAACTCAGCAATCTCCATAACCGTTTTGTGCTCTCTCTTTGCACCCTTGAGCATCTTGTCCTCGCCCGTATCGGCATCGCTTGTGAGATGTCCTACGTCGGTGATGTTCATAACTCTGTCAACGTTATATCCCTCGAACGTAAGGTACTTTTCGAGCACGTCCTCCATAATATAAGTACGGAGATTTCCGATATGTGCAAAATGATAAACGGTAGGTCCGCAGGTATACATCTTTACACTGTCCTCGTTTACCGGAACAAATTTATCCTGTGTTTTTGTAAGAGTGTTATAGATCTTCATTTCATTATGCCTTTCAATAGTTAGCCTGGTTGTATTTTATGCGCAAAGCGCCTTTTTTCTCAGTTGTTTTTCTTTGTTCTCTTTCTGAGCGGCTTACCCTGAAGCTGCTCAATTGCCTGGAGGAAGGTCTCGATATCCTTGAATTCTCTGTAAACGGAAGCAAATCTTACGTACGAAACCTCATCTATGGGCTTGAGGCGTTCCATAACCATTACTCCTATCTCGCTTGTGGGAACCTCGGTTCTGAGCGAGTTTATAAGATCCGATTCGATGTCGGCAGCTATCTGCTCAAGCTGGTCGGAGGTGACAGGTCTCTTATAGCACGATTTAACAAGACCTAAAAGTATCTTCTGCTTATCGAATACTTCCTTTGCACCGTCCTTTTTGATTACGAACAAAGGAGTTTTCTCAATAAATTCATATGTTGTAAACCTGTGTTTACATTCAAGGCATTCTCTCCTTCTTCTGATGCTTGAGTTTTCAGACGGTCTTGAGTCTGTTACCTTGCTTTCGCCACACCCGCATGCAGGACATTTCATAGCTTAACCCTTCCTTTTTTTATGGCTTATTTTTGTCTTAATCATTTGTGCCGCAGTTTTCCTGCGTCTTATTTTTTCTGAATACAATAAATTTTGAAATAAAATAGTTGCAAATAACAACGAATACAGCGGCAACGCACTTTGCTATAAAGTCAGCCGTGAATATCTTCTCGATCATTCCGATAATGCCGTCTGCATATTCCTCCTTAGGCTGGAAGAGACCCAAAAGACCGAAAAGCTTGTTTCCTCCGAGAACGATTCCCGTTTCCATAAACCAGGTAATAACTCTTGCTCCCGCAAAGGTTCCGAGCTGTCTTATGATCGATCCCGTCTCGTTATCCTTATTTCTGAAAACGAAGAGCTTGTTCACAACGAATGCAAAGGCAACCGAAATCACCCACTGCACTATCTGAGCTATAATTATAAGCAGGTCGGATGCGCTTCCATCCGCGTTATGCATGCTTTCAAGGCCTATAAGTGCCATTGTGGTTGCTTTGTACGCGACAAACGCAACTACAGTTGTCATAACTCCCGCTATGATATAATCAATTATCTCTCTGTATTTCTTATATAGTTTCAACATTTGATTTTTCTTTTGCTTCCTCGTATAATTTTTTTCCGCCGAGCATATTTATCGCCTCTACAAGCGCCTTTTTGGAAAGATTCTGCGGAAGTGAGATCGCCCTTGCAAGAGCTTTTCTCTTTTCATCACTATTCTCACGTCCCGAAAAGCCGTCGTTGTAAAGATCGATACCGCTTATCTTTTCGATATCCTCATTCTCTTCCTCACCGTCCGAATACGGAAGAAAAAGATTATAAAGAAGGTCGCAATCGCTTCCTTCAACGCCGAGTATTCCTTCCTTTGAATACTCCTTTTTTCTTCTTTCCTTACCCTTAACCTCGGGGGTGTAGAGATGGATCATATCCTCCTTATCAAGAAAGGAGTTAAAATAATTTCTTATAAGCATTCCCGCCGAATCCGAATCTGTAAGGATTATAAGACCTCTTTTTTTTGCGATCCTTTTAACAAGCTCTCTTTTTTCCTTTTCCTTAAATATTCCGAATCCGTCGCTTGTATATATTGCGGCATCGATAATCTGAGAAAGCTTGATTTTATCGTACTTTCCCTCAACTACGACCGCCCTTTTAACTGTCAGCTTTTTTCTTTCCATTACTGCAAATATCCTACACTGATGTAAACTATAGTTTACATCAGTGTAATGTTCTGAATTAAATATAAAGTATAAGATTTTCAAGCACGGTATATGCGTCCGCACCGCTTGATTTAAGGGTTATATCCGCCTCGTAGCACTTTTCACAAAGCAGAGATATTTCATCCGCCGTCTTTCTTCTCACGCTGTCTATTCTGAGTCTTAACGGATAGTCCTTCATCCTCATTTTTTGTCCGATTTCGGCAGGATTCATCCCGACCTCAAGCATAGTCTTTACACTGAGAAGCTCGGACGCTATCCTCGATACCGACGAGAGCACGATCTGCGCAGGCTCTTTCCTTATCTTCATATCCGAAAGGATCTCGAACGCCGCTCTCTTGTTTCCCGCAAGAAGCGCGTTTGCAAAGTCAAACGCCCCTATCTCGGTATATCTTGAGGATACGTACCCGATATGATCGGTACCAATGCTCGAAATTCCCTTGCTTTTTGCGAAGGCTATGAGCTTTTCGATCTCGTTTTTCAGTATGAACATATCGGAGGAGCAAAGTGAGATCATATATGAGGTGGCTTCCTCGCTTATTGAAAGTCCGCTTATTTCAAAATGTCTTGCGATCCACTTTGAAAGTCTTCTCGCATCCTGTCTTTTGAATTCAACAAGCTTTCCTGCCTCGGACAGTCTTGTGAAGCGTGATTTCTTGCTCTCGGCATCGTCCGCAGCCGAATTTTCGGTATCGGACTTTTTCGATGCCTTGTCTCCCTTTTCCTTTGCAGGCTTCGCTCTTTCGAATTCGGACAGCTTTCCCTGCTCGATATAGAGAATGAAAAGGCATTCGGCGCTCTTCATCATCTCGCAAAGTTCTCTGAAGTCGCTTTCCTTGGTCTTTTCGGGCTCGACTCCGTAAAGCTCTACAAGTCTTTCGGATGAAAACATCGTCGGATATGACAGCTCCTCGCGCGCCCTTTGAATATCTCCGTCGGTTACGACCGCGTGACAGAATTCGGCAAAGGTAGGATCGGCTATTATCGCCTTTCTTGCAAGCTTTACGGCATCTCTTTTGAGATAATCCTCATCGCCGTAAAAAACAAATGCACCCTTTGTCTCTCTTGTCAGCTGTTTTTTGAATTCCTCGTAAGTCATTAGTCCTTATTCTTCATCAAAGGAAGATAAATAATGAAATAGTTAATTCCCGAATATACCGTCATAAATACCATTACTGCAAGGCTTATATACGTGATCACAAGAGATCCCGACTCAGCAAATATAATGGGCTCTATGAATGCCGCGAGTATAAAAATGATCTGCGACACGGTCTTGATCTTTCCTGCCATATTTGCGGCGATTACCGCACCGCCCGTGTTCTTGCAAATAAGTCTTAACGAGGTTACCGCAAGCTCTCTTAAGAGCACGATAAAGGTCGCAAAGGTTACAAGAATTCCGAAAAGGTTAGCTCCGCCCTTTCCGAATCCCATAAAGAGAACGAGAGAAAGCATTGCGCCGAGAACAAGAAGCTTGTCTGCGAGAGGATCTAAAAATTTTCCGAAATCACTTACTATATTGTATTTTCTTGCGATCTTTCCGTCAAGCATATCGGTAAGAGATATGAGTGCGAAAAGCACAGCCGCAACAACTCTTGTTACGGTTTCGGTAGGGAATACGGGAAAAATAACAAGCACCATAAATACAGGCACGAGAACCGCTCTCATTACCGTGAGAATGTTCGGCACGTTCTTCATTTTTGTTTCCATTTTGATTTCTCCTTAAATGACCTGGTTTTAACCGCCGTAAACTATCGTTCCGAAGAGATCGTAGTCAACGGTTTCGGTGATCTTGACTGTGAGGAATGATCCCTGAACAAGTCTTTCGGGACCGTTAAAGTAGATCTTTCCGTCGATTTCGGGAGCATCGAATGATGCTCTTCCGTAATAAGCCTCGGATACCTCGTCAAAGCCCTCAACGATTACCTTGAGCATTTTGCCGACGTACTTTTCGTTTTCCTCTTCAACGATTCTTGACTGAAGCTCCATAATTATATCAAATCTGTCCTGCTTTACCTGCTCGTCGATCTGATCGTCAAACTCTGCCGCGGGCGTATCCTCTTCAGCCGAGTATGTGAATGCACCGAAGTGTGTAAATCTTGTTTCCTTAATGAAATCGCAAAGCTCTGTGAACTGCTCGTCGGTCTCGCCGGGGAAGCCAACGATTGCCGTGGTTCTGATGGCGATCTCGGGCGAGGCCTCTCTGAGCTTATTTACCGCGCTGATGATAGCATCCTTGCCGCCGTGTCTGTTCATTCTTCTTAAAACGTCATCATTAATATGCTGAATAGGAAGATCGATATACTTTACAAGTCTCGGATTCGTTCTGAATTCCTCGCAAAGCTCGTCTGTGATCTTATCGGGATAGCAATAAAGAACTCTTATCCAGTCGATAGAGGTCTCGTCTGTAAGTCTTCTTATAAGCTTTGCAAGTGAATATTCTCCGTAAATATCAAGTCCGTATCTTGTGGTGTCCTGAGCCACAAGGCAGAGCTCGTGAACTCCGATCTCCTCAAGAGTCTTTGCCTCGGCAACGATATCATCCATCTCACGGCTTCTGAATTTACCGCGTATTGAGGGAATAGCACAGTAGGTGCACTTATTATCGCATCCCTCTGCAATTTTAATGTAGGCGTAGTATTCGGGGTTTACGACTATTCTGTCGCCTCCGAGCTTTACACTTTCCTTGTCAAGGCGTGAGAAAAATCTTCCCTTGCCCTTTACAAGCGCCTTAACAGCCTTAACTATCTCGTGAATGCTTCCGACGCCGAGAACGGCATCAACCTCGGGAAGCTCATCGAAGATCTGCTCGCCGTATCTTTCGGCAAGACATCCGCAAACGATTATGTATTTAAGGCTTCTGTTCTTCTTGAGCCACGCAATATCAAGGATATTGTCAATAGCCTCCTTCTTCGCGCTTTCAATAAAAGCACAGGTGTTTATAACAACAACGTCAGCCTCTGTCTCGTCGCCCGTTATCTCATAGCCTGCCTCCATAAGCTCATAAAGCATTACCTCGGTATCTATCTGATTCTTGGGGCATCCAAGCGAAACGAAGCCTATCTTTAAGGGTGCTGCCAATTCTCTACCTCCGAATTTGGTTCTTTTTTATTCGTCGCCCTCAGATACAAGACCCTTCAGCGCATATCTTATATGATCTGAATAAAATCCGCATCTTGAAAGCTTTCTTGCAATAAATTCACGATCCTTTGCTCTGTTCTGATAACAGAGCTTTTTTGCCCCTTCAAAGAAATCCTCCTCTGAAAGAGCTTCTTCAAGAAAAGAGTCGCAAATATCCCTGTCAAATCTTTTCATGACCTCAAGCTTTATTCTGTACGGGCCGTAAAGCTTTCTTTTGGCAAGATTTGAAACGTATGTAAAGAGAAGCCTTCTGTCGTCTGTCAGCGATGCCGCTCTCACCCTTTCGAGGGCATATAAGACCGCATCTTTTGAAAAACCTTTTTTTATAAGCTTTTCTCTTATCATTCTCTCGGTATTTTCACCCGATCTTATAATGAGAAGAGCCGACGACAGACATATCTCCTCTTCGCTTCTTTCATTTTTACCTCGGGTGCACTTTTCTTCTGAAGGATCATTCCCGCGTGCGGGAGCTATTTTTCCGTACATTATTTATCAGTCGAGTATATTGAGATCGAAATCGTCCGAATCAAGGATAGACTCGCCGCCGTACTCGGTAGCAGCCTCTGTGCCTGCAATTGCGGCACGTACCTTTTCCTCGATCTCATCGCAGATCTCGGGATTTTCCTCAAGGTAAGCCTTTGTCTTTTCTCTTCCCTGACCTATTCTCATTCCGTTATAAGAATACCATGCTCCGCTCTTTTCAAGAACGCCAAGCTCAGCTCCGATATCAAGAATCTCGCTTATCTTGGAAATTCCCTTTCCGTAAAGAATGTCAAACTCGGCAACCTTAAAGGGAGGAGCGACCTTGTTCTTAACGACCTTACACTTGGTTCTGTTACCGAAGCTCTGGCTTCCCTCCTTAAGTGTCTCTATTTTTCTTACGTCGATTCTTACCGAAGCGTAGTACTTAAGCGCAGATCCGCCCGGAGTTGTTTCGGGGTTACCGTAGATAACTCCAACCTTCATTCTGAGCTGGTTGATAAATATAACGATACAGTTTGTCTTTGAAATCGAGCTTGTGAGCTTTCTTAATGCCTGCGACATAAGTCTTGCCTGAGCAGCAACCTGTGTCTGACCCATTTCGGCGTCAACCTCTGCCTGAGGAACGAGAGCCGCAACGCTGTCCACTACAACTATATCGATAGCACCCGAGCGCACGAGTGCCTCGGTGATCTCAAGAGCCTGCTCAGCACTGTCAGGCTGAGAAACGAGAAGCTCGTCTATGTTTATTCCGAGAGCCTCTGCATATACCGGATCGAGCGCGTTCTCAACGTCGATATAAGCGGCGTAGCCGCCCGTCTTCTGCACCTCTGCAACGCTGTGAAGCGCAAGGGTTGTTTTACCCGAGGATTCGGGTCCGAATATTTCTATTATTCTTCCTCTCGGAAGTCCGCCTATACCGAGAGCGAAGTCAAGGCTTATAGATCCTGTTGAAACTGCGGTCACGTTCATCGACTGGTTGTCGCCAAGTCTCATTATAGAGCCCTTTCCGTGATCCTTTTCTATCTGTAAAAGAGTGCTTTCAAGAGCCTTTTTCTTGGCTCCCTGATCTTCTGCAACCGCTACCGGCTCTTTTTTCTTTTTCTGTGCCATAAGATGTTTTCCTTTCAAGCTTAGATTTTCACGGTCTCTTATCCTTCGCTTTTTATAGCAAAGGTCTGCGTATTGAGCTTCCAGACGCCATCTTCAAGCTTAAGCGTAAGCTCTTTTTTTACTATCTTTTCGGTGCCGTCCTCAGAAAAACGCGAATATTCAACGTCTATCTTCATCATTTTTCTTGTGGATCTCTTTACCTTTGCGGTAGAGGGATGGATAACACCCCTCATTTCGTAAGGCTCCTTTGCGACGTCTATCTGCAGAACGCCTTCCTTGGTTTCGGAGAATCTCGGTGTTACCGAAGCTCCTCCGTCCTCGGTATCGGTATATCCGTCAAATGCATAAATTGCAATTATATCTGACGTTTCAACGGTATAGATTGCCGATATCTCTTTCTTGAGGGCATCTATACTTCTGTATTTATCTATTTCAGATACCTCGTAATATTTTGCATAGTTTGCATTCACGTCATCCCCGGGGTCCTGCGAGGTTCCGAACGAGCTTCCGTATATATATCCGTTAAGCTCGGCCTCCCTTTCAAGAATGGGAATCAGTATTTCTACTGCCTCCTCATCCGATATGGGTCCCGTACACGATGCAAATGAAAGCATAAAGCAAATTATCAAGGCTAAGGATATTAGCTTTTTCACCTTTTTATCCTCTTGCTTCTATTATTCCTCTTCTTTTACGGCTTCGTTATTCTCGGTTGCTTCGGAAGGTGTGCCGCCATTTTCGATAATCTCGTTTTCGTTATCGGAAAGCTCCTTTTCCTCTTCTTCCTCGTGATCCACCCTTGCGATAGTAACTATCTTCGCATCCTTTGCGGTTCTCATTACTATAACTCCGGTTGCCGTTCTCGAGTAAATGGGTATATCCTTAACGGGTGTTCTTATTACGGTTCCCTCGTTGGTAACGAACATGATATCGTCGCCCTCTTCAACCGTTGCAATACCTGCAAGATCTCCCGTCTTTTCGGTCAGGTTGTGAGCAGTAACTCCCTTACCGCCTCTGTTCTTGACAGAGAAGTCCTCAAAGCTGCTTCTCTTTCCGTAACCCTTTTCGGTTATTGTGATAAGCTGCTTTTCGGAATCTGCAAGTGTAACTCCGATTACAAAGTCGCCCTCTTCAAGCTTGATTCCTCTTACACCTCTTGCCGATCTTCCCATTACTCTTGCATCAGCCTCACAGAAGCAGTTGGAGCGTCCGTACTTGGTTGCAATAAGAATAATGTCACCGGGGATGGTGTGGCGAACGAATACGAGCTCGTCATCCTCATCAAGAACGATGGCGATCTTTCCTCCCTTTCTCTGATATTCGAATTCAGAGAGTGAGGTCTTCTTTATGATACCCTTCTTTGTAACGAAGAGCAGACACTGATTGTCATCAACTCTTCCTGCAGGGATAAGTGCCGTAACCTTTTCTCCGTCGGCAAGCTCTATAAAGTTGTTGATATGTCCGCCCTTTGCGGTTCTGCCTGCCTCGGGGAGTCTGTAGGTTCTGATCATGTGGATCTTACCCTTATTCGTAAAGAACATAAGGTCTGTATGAGTATCGCTTATAAGAATATGCTCAACGAAGTCCTCGTCCTTCGTCGTCATTCCGATAACTCCCTTACCGCCTCTTCTCTGTGCTGTGAATTCCTCACTTCTGAGTCTCTTGATATAACCCGAGTGGCTCATTGTTACAACACAGTTATGTCTTTCGATAAGGTCCTCAAGCATGATCTCATTTTCAAGCGGAACAAGGTCTGTTCTTCTGTCATCGCCGAACTTTTCCTTGATTCTTAAGAGATCCTCCTTTATGATGCCCTTGATTCTTTCCTCGTTTGCAAGAATGTCACGAAGGTCTGCTATAAGAGCTGTAAGACGTGCAATTCTGTCTTCAACCTTGGATCTTTCAAGACCCGAGAGCTTACCGAGAGTCATCTCAACTATAGCCTGAGCCTGAGCGTCCGAAAGTCCGAATCTTTCAATAAGCTTTTCCTTTGCATCGGGGATAGATGCCGACTTCTTGATGAGCGCAATTACCTCATCGATATTGTCGATAGCGATCTTGTATCCTTCAAGAATATGGATCTCGGCAAGAGCCTTTTCAAGGTCGAATCTTACTCTTCTTGTAACGACCTCTTCCTGGAACTTGATATACTCGGTTATAACCTCTTTTAAGTTGAGTATCTTCGGAACACCGTCAACAATACAGAGCATATTTACGGCAAAGGTATCCTGAAGCTGAGTATACTTATAAAGCTGATTGAGAATTACCTGTCCGTTTGCTTCCTTCTTGTATTCGATTACTATTCTCATACCGTCCTTGCCGGTCTCGTCACGGATATCCGAAATTCCTTCGATTCTCTTATCCTTAACGCAGTCAGCCATTGCGGTAACGAGCATAGCCTTATTTACCTGATAGGGTATCTCGTTTACGATAATTCTTCTCTTTTCTTCCTCGATCTCGCACTTTGATCTTACGATGATCCTTCCTTTGCCCGTAAGGTAAGCCTCTCTTATTCCAAGGCTTCCGCAGATCTCAGCTCCCGTCGGGAAGTCGGGTCCCTTGATAAATTCCATTATCTCGGGAATCTCACAGTCGGGATTTTCCATTACGTATATAGTTCCGTCAATAACCTCGGAAAGATTGTGAGGCGGAACGTTTGTAGCCATACCTACCGCAATTCCGACGCTTCCGTTTACAAGGAAGTTGGGAAATCTTGAAGGCAGAACGGTAGGTTCTTTTCTCTTGTTATCGAAGTTGGGAATGAAATCAACGATGTCCTTTTCAATATCTGTCGTCATTTCGTCGGCAAGCTTTCCGAGTCTTGCCTCTGTATAACGGTAAGCTGCCGCTCCGTCACCGTCCACGTTACCGAAGTTTCCGTGACCCTCTACGAGAGGATAACGCATTGAGAAGTCCTGCGCAAGTCTTACCATTGCATCGTAAACCGCGCTGTCACCGTGAGGATGGTATCTACCGAGCACCGCACCTACTGTGGTAGCACTCTTGCAGAAGGGCTTATCGTAGGTAAGATGGTCCTCGTACATCGTATAAAGTATTCTTCTGTGAACAGGCTTCATACCGTCGCGCACGTCGGGAAGCGCACGGCTTACTATTACCGACATCGCATAGTTGATAAAGGAGTTCTTTATCTCCTTTTCCATATTGACGTCAACTATTTTTTGTTCACTGAATTCTATATTTTCTTCGTTATCGAATTTCTTCTTGCTCAATTTTAAGTCTTCCTTTTCTTAAATCTTATCAAACGTCAAGGTTTGTTACGTAGTTTGCATTCTTTTCGATAAATTCACGTCTTGGCTCAACGTTTTCACCCATAAGGATGGAGAATATCTCGTCGCACGCCATAGCATCCTCTACCGTAACTCTTAAAAGTGTTCTCGTCTCGGGGTTCATGGTTGTATCCCAAAGCTGAGGCGGGTCCATTTCACCAAGACCTTTATATCTCTCTACGGTTACTCCTCTGCCGCCGAGCTCTTCAACATACATATCCTTTTCTTCATCAGAGAAGGCGTATCTTGAAGCCTTACCTCTGTATACCTTATAAAGAGGCGGCTGTGCAAGATACACGTGTCCCTCCTCTATAAGCTTTCTCATATGTCTGAAGAAGAAGGTTAAAAGGAGTATCTGAATGTGCGCACCGTCGACGTCGGCATCGCTCATGATAACTACCTTTCCGTATCTTAATTTAGACATATCGAAATCGTTTCCGATTCCGCATCCGAGTGCCTGAATTATCGGTATAAGCGACTGGTTGGAATAGACCTTATCGGGTCTTGATTTTTCTACGTTAAGTACCTTACCTCTTAAGGGAAGGATAGCCTGGAATCTTGAGTTTCTTCCGAGCTTTGCCGAGCCTCCCGCAGAGTTACCCTCTACAAGGAAGAGCTCTGTAAGCTCAACGTTTCTCTCGTTACAGTCCCAAAGCTTTCCGGGAAGACCTCCGCTTTCAAGCGCTCCCTTTCTTCTCGTAAGCTCTCTTGCCTTTCTTGCTGCCTCTCTTGCTCTTGATGCCGCAAGTGCCTTATCGAGCACTGCCTTGCATACCGAGGGATTTTCTTCAAAATATTCGGTAAGCTTTTCGGTAACGGTTCCGTCAACAAAGCTTCTGATCTCGGAGTTTCCGAGCTTTGTCTTTGTCTGTCCTTCAAACTGAGGATTTGCAAGCTTTACCGAAACTACCGCACATATTCCTTCTCTTACGTCCTCACCCGAAAGGTTCTTGTCTGCATCCTTAAGGTAGGAATACTTTCTTGCAAAATCGTTCAGTACTCTTGTAAGAGCGCTCTTGAAGCCTACCTCGTGCATTCCTCCCTCGACCGTGTTTATGTTGTTCGCAAAGGTCATAAGGGTTTCGGAATAAGTATCGTTATACTGAAGCGCAACCTCAAGTGAGGAGGTTCCGCTTGCCGCCTTGATATAGATTACTTCCTTGTTTACAAGATCGCAGTGCTTAATACTGTTAAGATGGCTGACAAAGGACATTACTCCGCCTTCATAGTAAAGCTCGTTTTCTATGGGCTCGTCTTCTCTTTCATCCCTGAGTACTATCTTTATTCCCGCATTAAGGAAAGCCTGCTCTCTGAGTCTGTTAAGAAGAGTCTGGTATTCAAATACCGTCTCGTCGAATATTTCCTTATCGGGAAGGAATCTTACGAAAAGGCCGTGCTTTTCGGTCTGTCCTATTTTTTTGAATGACTCTGTAACGTTTCCTCTTGAAAATCTCTCTGTAAATGCTTCTCCGTTGTATCTGTTCTCGTAGTAAAGCCACTCGGAAAGAGCATTAACTACCGATGCACCTACTCCGTGAAGACCGCCCGAGATCTGATATCCTTCTCCTCCGAACTTTCCGCCCGCGTGAAGCACGGTATATACTACCTCGGGAGTAGGTGTTCCAGTCTTGGGATTTATAGCCGAGGGAATTCCTCGTCCGTTATCCTCTACAGAGCAGGATCCGTCCTTGTAAAGAACAACCTTTATTTCACTGCACGCACCTGCAAGCGCCTCGTCGATAGAGTTATCAACTATTTCGTATACAAGGTGATGAAGTCCTCTTATAGAGGTAGTTCCTATATACATACCCGGTCTTTTTCTTACCGCCTCAAGTCCTTCAAGTATTTGTATTTGATTTTCGTCGTAATTTTGTGTATTAATATTGTCCGCCATCAGTATTCAGAAGACTTTTTGTCCTCTGCACCCCTTTCATATCTGTCTGTATACACCGTTTTCGGCGTATATCAAGTTTATTCCTTCTTTTTTTTCCTGCTCCTCGCAGGTCGTGATTATTACCTGTTTTCCCGAAAGTCCTCCGAGCAGGTATTCTTTTCTTTTATTATCAAGCTCCGAAAGAACGTCGTCAAAGAGAAAAACGGGATAATCTCCGCTTTCATTTTTCGATATCTCACCCTCGGCAAGCTTCATTGCAAGAGATATGCTTCTCTGCTGACCCTGCGATGCAAAGCTTCTTGCATCCGCTCCGTTAAGATCAATATCTATATCATCCTTATGAACTCCGAAAAGAGTAGTTCCCATTCTTATCTCTCTGTCGGTATTTTCGGTAAGCATCTTAAGAAAATCGCTTTTCTCTCTTGCCTTTTTATAGACAAAGGAGATCTTTTCCCTTCCTCCCGTCATATCCGAAAAGATGTCCTTTACGACCTTGTCAACTCTTTCGGTATACTCGCTTCTTTTATAGGATATAAGCGAAGCCTCCTCAGCCATTTTTTCAGACCAAACAGAGAGAGTATCTGATATTTCTTCTCCCCTCTGTCCTTCTGCAAGCAACTTATTTCTCTGTGCGAGTATTTTATTGTATCTCTGAAGCGCTTCAAGATAAGCTTTGTCTATCTGACTTATCGCCGAGTCAAGAAAGGCTCTTCTTTTCTGCGGTCCTTCCTTTACTATGGAAAGATGCTCCGGCGTAAAGATAACAGCTCTGAAATCTCCGACGATCTCACTCATTCTCTTTACGCTGTATCCGTTTTTCTCGCAGTATTTTTTTCCTTTTTCGTTAAAGAAGAGCTTTATTTTATTGCTTCTTCTTTTGTCTTCATAGCCTATCTCGACGAAGGCGTCGCTCTTTCCAAAGGATATATATTCCTTTTCGTGAACCGTTCTGTGGCTTCTTCCCTGCGCGCAGAGATATATCCCCTCTATCGCATTCGTCTTGCCCTGAGCGTTGTTTCCGTATATGATATTTATACCCTCGGAAAAGCTTATTCTCTGTGCTTCTATGTTTCTGAAATTACTGTACAGAGCGTATCTGCATATCATAGCTTAATCAGTTCTGCCTTATCAGTTTATTCTTAAAGGACATACCATATAAAGGAACTCTGAATCTCTTTCCTCTTCTCCGTAAGGAAGAATTATTATGCTGAGAAGAGAGCTTGTCATCTTAATGAGCACCTTTTCACCCTCTGCGCTCTTGAGCGCATCAAGAAGGTATCTGCAGTTGAATCCGATAAGAATATCTTCTCCCTCTTTTTCTACTCTGAATTCATCGTAAACGCTTCCAGATGCGCTTGTAGAGGATACCTTAAGAGTATCTCCGCTAAATTCGCACTTAACGTGATTTCTTACGGCGCCTACTATTCTTTCCTCGGAAATTAACGATGCTCTTTCAAGGCTTGAAATGAATGCCGCTCTGTCAACGACCGCGCTTATCTTCTGTTCCTTGGGTATTACTCTCGTATAATCGATGTACTCACCCTCGGTAAGTCTTGAAAAGAATATCTTTTCTTCTATTCTGAATATAACGTGCTTTCTTCCGAGATGGATGGTAAGAGGCTTTTCCGAATCCTCAAGAAGTCTTGTAAGCTGAGCAAGTGTTCTTCCGGGAACGATAAATCTCATATCAAGCTCCTTGTCAGAGCTTCTTGTCTTATTTTCTATACTACACTTTACTTCTCTTATAGCAAGTCTGTTTCCGTCGCACGATACGATCTTTATCTTTTCTCCGTCAACCTCGAAAAGAGCGCCGCAAAGAGTAGGTCTCTGATCTGTAACTGCAATTGCGAAGAAGATCTCTCCTATCATCTTCTTAATGACAGATGATTTTACCGAGAAGCCCTCGTCACCGTCAAGGTTTGGAAGGTTCGGGAAGCTCGATCCCTCAAGTACGGGAAGAGTGAACTGGGCGTTTCCGCTTGTAATTGTAGCAATATTCTTATCGTCAATGTTAATGGTGACCGTAAATCCGGGAAGGAACTTGATTATCTTTGAAAGCTTCTGAGCCTCGATAAGATAATTTCCGCCCTTTTCGCAGGTACAGTCTATTTCTGTTAAAAATCCCTTGTTAAGGTCAAAGGTAGTAATGAGGCATTTTCCGTTTTCTTCACACTTGAATCTGATTCTTTCAAGTGCAGGATAAGTATTTTTTTCGGATACCGCGCAGAGCGAATCCGATACTGCCTTTTCAAGTACGTCTTTATCAAAGGTTATCTTCATAGCATTTTTTCCTTTTCAGATATTTCTTCACATCGCTTTTCTCTTTTAAGTATCGCGTGCGATATAAAGATAAGATATATTATATAATAGGTAGCAGTAGAAGTAGTAGTGGTGTTGAAAATGTGGAAAACTCATTTTTCTTTTGAAGCACAACGAAAAAACGATGTTAGACTCTTCATTTTTCATGTTGGCGGGCGTGTGGATTTCTGTTATAAGAATCTTGAAAACTTTTTTTGAGTTATCAAAACTTATCTTAAAATTGCTTCATTTTTGATGAAGGCTTATTTTTCCACTTTAAAAACCATATCATACCAACATGAAAATGTTGAAAAGAAGAAGTAATTCAACAGTTTTATGTTAATTCATTGTTGAAAAGATTTATAAGATCTCTTGCTTCAAGTCTTTGGTGAAGAGTTTTCGATGAGAATCCCGAAAGGTAAACGAAGTCTTCTGTCACAATTATCGATCTCGGTATATCTCTTGAAACCGATATGAGAATTCCCTTTTTCTCGGCTGATCTTAAAAACTCTCTCGTCGTATATTCCTCTGTAGTAGAGTCGAGATCGAATATTCCGATTATCTCGTCGGGGTTTGATAAAAAGGGATATTTATTCTGTCCGCTTTTCATTCGTTTATCTCTTTTATGAGATTTGATATCTCCATTTCAAAGAAGGGATTCTTTGCCTTTTCCGTTTCGATAGCCTTTATGGATGAAAGAATGGTAGTATGGTCTCTGTCAAAGGTCTGAGCTATCTGAACAAGAGTCAGCTCTGTAAGCTGTCTTATTATGTAGATGCTTATGTTTCTTGCGTTGGCGATCTCCTTGACTCTCTTTCTTCCGTAAATATCGGCTTCGGTGATTCCGTACTTCTTTGATATCTTTGATACTATCTTCTTCGCCGTGATTGCGGGCGGCTCGCTCGGAGTTATGTACGCTCCTATGCAAAGACGTGCCATTTCTATCGTCACGGGATCTCCGTTAAGGAAGGACATAGCACAGATTCTCTTTATAGAGCCCTCAAGCTGTCTTATGTTGCTCTTTAAGTTCTCTGCAATGTACTTGCACACCTCGTCCGAAAGGGTAAGACCTATCATCTTTGCCTTGTTTCTTATAATAGCAATTCGAAGCTCAAAATCTGGCGGCTGAATATCTGCTATTATTCCCCACTCGAATCTTGTCTTGAGTCTGTCCTCAAGAGTCTTAATCTCCCCGGGCGGAAGGTCGGAGGTAACGATTATCTGCTTGTTCTTCTCGTAAAGAGCATTGAAGGTGTGGAAGAACTCCTCCTGAGTTGAATCCTTTCCCGCAATGAACTGTATGTCGTCCATGAGAAGAACGTCTGCCTTTCTGTATTTGGCTCTGAACTGCTCCTGTGTTTTGTGAGCAATACTGTCAATAAGCTCGTTTGTGAAATCCTCGCCCTTGACGTAGAGCATATTTACGTTGGGGTTTCTTCTTGCCATCTCATTCATTATGGCGTTGAGAAGGTGGGTCTTTCCGAGACCCGACGCGCCATAGATGAAAAGAGGATTGTAGCCGTATGCGTGATCCTCTGACGAGTTCTGATCGTTTGCGGGATTCTTTGCTACCGCAATGCACGCGGCGTGAGCAAACTTGTTTGATCCGCCTACAATGAAGTTGTCAAAGGTGTATTCGGGTGAAAAGGGAGCGTCGCTCTTCTTTTCTTCTTTTTCCTTAGGCTCTTCTTCTTTCTTTTCGTCGTCCTTTACAAAGAAGGGGTGAGGGTTCTGCGCATTCTTCTCTTCCTCCTCTTCATCGGGTGAGACGTATTTTATGTCAAGTGAAAAACCGAGTATTTTTTCGAATGCTGCTTTTAATTCACCGTCATATCTTTTTTCGATTATGCCTTTTTTGAGACTGTTTGGAACGTTTATTACCGCTTCTGTATCTGAAATTGATAAAAGCTCTGCATTTCCGAACCACAGATCGATCGCGACCGATGAGATCTTATGTGAAAGATCGTCGAGAATGGCTTCCCATATCTTGCCGTACTGCTCCAATTCTATCATCCTTTCCCTGTTTTTTTACGTATTTATCAAATCGGAAAATTCCGTGTTCAAAATTTCCGCTAATAAACTAAATAATTA
>JAFQWB010000013.1 GCA_017407725.1 Clostridia bacterium
CACCCTCAAGCCCGACGCTTATATATACGCTCGGCGATAGCGGTGAGCTTGTGAAGCTTAGTGGCGGTGTTCTCGGTGACGGAAAAAACAGAATTTATGCAGACAGAGAAGAGCTTGGTGAAGCTATCGTTAACGCCTTTGTGGCAATAGAGGATAAAAGATTTTACGATCATAACGGAGTCGATCTTCTGACAAGCATCAAGGCGGCGGCGAAATATCTTGTTTCAAGCACAAGGTCACCCGGCGGATCAACGATAACACAGCAGCTTGTAAAGAATCTTACGGGTGACGATTCTTACAGTATAAAGCGAAAGCTTTCCGAAATGATAAGGGCAGTAAAGCTTGAAAAGGTAATGGAAAAGGATGAAATAATAACCGCTTATCTGAATAATATATATCTTGCAAATAATATATACGGAGTAAAGACTGCCGCAGAATTTTATTTTTCGTGCGAGATATCAGAGCTCTCGCTTGCGCAGTGCGCTTCAATTGCGGCGATAACAAGAGCGCCCGCATATTACGATCCGGTAAAGAACCCGGAGAATAATCTTAAAAGAAGAAATATAATACTTGCAGAAATGAGATCGCAGGGATATATAAGCGACGATGAATACGAAAGTGCGGTAAATGAGAGCCTTGAGCTTAAGCTTGATAACAGCATTATAGCGCCGACGGTTACAAGCTGGTATATAGATTCGGTGATCGAGGAAGCGGCGCTTATTATAAGCAAGGAAAAGAATATCAGCTACTCATCTGCGGTAAATCTTCTTTATATCGGAGGATATAAGATAGTTATCCCGATGAATGAGAATATACAGAGAATACTCGAGGATAAATACAAAGAGCGGATTTTCGGAGATGTTGAATCTGCCTTCGTTGTTACCGACCCCGAGTCGGGATATGTACTCGGATGTGTCGGAGGAATGGGAGAGAAAAGCGCAAGCAGAGTGCTTAACAGAGCAAATACGCTAAGATCTCCTGGCTCTGCAATAAAGCCGCTTTCGGTATATGCACCTGCAATAGATGAGGGAATTATAAGCTACTCTTCTGTATACGATGATATTCCCATCGAATTTGGAAATGGCGATATCGACTCTCTGTGGCCGAAAAATGCGGATAGGGTATATAAGGGACTTTGTACGCTTGAGTATGCCGTAAAGCACTCGGTCAATACCGTTGCCGCAAAGGTTGCGGCAGAGTATACGGTAGAAAAGTCATATAGCTTTCTTGAAAGCATAGGTATATCCTCCCTTGTTGACGGAGAATACATTAACGGCTCGTATTACAGCGATAAAACACTCGGTGCGATTGCTCTCGGAGGAATGACAAGAGGTGTCTCGCTTCTTGAAATGACCGCCGCATACGGAATTTTTCCGTCAGAGGGACTTTATTCAGAGCCGAGCTTTGTTGTGAGTATATACGAAAGGGACGGAAGTCTGCTTTTTGATAATGCAAGGAAGAAAACGAGAGTCATATCGGTTGAAAGCGCTCAGCTTATGACGACTCTTTTGTCATCGGTTGTAAACGAAAGCGCAGGAACCGCTTACGGATATATAACAAAGACACCGAAGGTTTGTGAAACGGCAGGGAAAACGGGAACGACTTCAAACAGCAACGACAGATGGTTCATAGGCTATACTCCCTCTTTGTGTGCGGGAATATGGGTTGGGTACGATACACCGCAAAAGCTCTCGACGCTTGAATACGGAGCACACCTGAAGCTTTGGGATGAAATAATGTATTCGGTATTAAATGTCTTCGATAGCGAGAAGAGAAGTTTTTCGCGTGACACTCTGATAGAGGCAAGCTACTGCGCAGATTCGGGAAAAATAATTACGGGTGCGTGTGTGAGCGATCTCAGAGGAAGCAGAGCGAGGATCGGATATTTCAAAAAAAGCGATATGCCCGATGAATACTGCGACAGACATATAAGCGTAAGCTACTGTACCGAGGGAGAGGGAATTGCGGGCGAATTCTGTGAAGGACATACCGTGCAGGTCGGAATGCTGCTTTACAGAAGGAGTATGCCTTACGATATATGCGTTACAGATTCGGAGTATCTCTATATAGAAACCGAGAATATAACGGCAAACAGATTTCTTCCGTTTTATTTCTCGGAAATAAAAGAGGGTGAATACGTAGGTCGCTCATCGGGAGAATTTCCCAAAAACAGATTCTGCACCAGGCATAATGCATATGCTGTGGTAATAAAGGAAAGGATCACCTCATATATACTAAAGAGGTGATCTTGATGAAAATAATTACATATCTGAGAAGAGAGTATAGGTGCGCGGATTTCGCAAGTATTCTTGTTTTTGCACTCGCAAGTCTTGCAGTCGGAATAATAAGCTTTCTTATAGGCGGATCGGCAGATCTTTACGGTGAGATAATTCTTCCCAAATTTGCTCCGCCCGCCCTTGTTTTCGGAATAGTGTGGACGGTAATATTCTTAATGATAGGAACAGCGGCGGGAAACGTGTTTTCAAGAAAATGCCCGTCGGTTTCAAAAAGCAGAAGGACAGGTACGCTTTTTTATTTTATAACTCTCTTTTTTACATTTATATGGTATCCGATATTTTTCGGGTCGCAGGCGTTTTTTTGCGGACTTGTAATTGTGGCTTTTATTATGGGAGCATGCCTTCTTACGATAAAAGAATATCTTAAAGTGAGCTTTTTGTCTGCCTTTTTAATGCTTTTATATCTGTTTTGGCTCATATTTGCCTTTTTTCTTAATCTGTGTGTTGTAATTCTGAACTGAAAACTATTGCAAATATAGAAAATATGTAGTATAATGTAAAAAGAAGAGGTTTGCTGTCAATTTATAATGATGCTTGTAAAGGAGGATAGCTTATGAAGATAATAGGAATTACCGGTACAAGCGGAAGCGGAAAGGGCTATCTTTCCGATATTATAAGAGGATACGGCTTTACCGTTATAGACGCGGATAAGGTGACTCACACTCTTTATGAGGGCGGAGAATGTGTTCTCAGAATATCAGAGCTTTTCGGTGACGTTACCGATGATAAGGGAGCAATCGACCGTAAAAAGCTCGGGGGCATTGTTTTTAATGACAGAGAAAAGCTTCTTCTTTTGCAGGACACTGTTTACGGATATATCACGTCCGAGATATTTTCCGTTATAGAAAATGAGAAAAAAAAGGGAGCTTCTGCGGTATTTGTAGATGCACCTCAGCTTTTCGAGGCGGGAATCGATAAGGATTGCGACTTTATCATATCGGTTATAGCAGATGAATCGGTAAGACTCTCAAGAATAACCAAAAGAGACGGAATATCAAAGGAAAGCGCGAGAATGAGAATGAAAAATCAAAAAAGCAGTGATTTTTTCATAGAGAATTCGGATTTCGTTATAGAGAATAACGGAGGAGAGATAGGTGAAAAGGTCAGAGAAGTTCTCGCAGAGTTAAAGCTGATATGAGTACCTTTTCAAAAATAACAGTATTGATCGCTCTTGTTCTGATCGTGGCGCTTCTTATGATATCGATCGTGCTTGTTGGTAATATTACAGAGCAAAAGATATATCCCGACGACTATTCGGATGTGGTTGAAAAATATGCCGAAGAGTTTGGTATCGATAAATATCTTATACATTCTATAATCTGGGTCGAGAGCAGCTATGATAAAAACGCCGTTTCATCAAGCGGAGCACGCGGACTTATGCAGATATCGGAGGGCACACTCCCCGATATAAACGTAATGCTTGGCACACTTTACAGCTTTGACGATATGTTTGATCCCGAAATAAACGTAAGATGCGGAGTTTGCTATCTTAACTATCTTTTCAAGAGATTCGGCGATATGCAGCTTGTGATCGCAGCTTATAACGGAGGGCCGACCAACGTTGCAAGCTGGCTTAAAAACGAGGAGTATTCTGACGGAAAAAGACTTATCAAAATACCGATAGAGCAGACCGAAAGATACGTAAATAAAGTAAACGCCTGCTATGAAAAATATGCAGAGCTTTATGAAAATGAATAAAAAATATTTCACATAAATAAAGGAAGGACAATAACTATGACACCCGAAGAAATCAAGGAATTAAAGGATAGACTCCTTTATAAGAAAACAAATGCATATGAGGTTATGACAGAAGAAAATAAAGCCGAGATGGAAGGCTATATCAAGGGATATATGAGCTTTCTTGATAAGTGTAAGACCGAGCGCGAGGCTGTTCTTGAATCAATAAAGCTTGCAAAGGAAAAGAACTTTGTTGAATACAATTTCGGCGATAAGATAGTAAAGGGCGGAAAATACTACTATAATAACAGGGGTAAGGAGCTCATCCTCTTTACAATAGGAAGCGAGGATGTTGAAAACGGAATAAGAATTTCGGCAGCTCACATTGATTCCCCCAGACTTGACTTAAAGCCCCATCCCATATATGAGGAAG
>JAFQWB010000124.1 GCA_017407725.1 Clostridia bacterium
CATGCACAAATTCCGCATTTGCAAGTCAGTATAAGCTTCCGGGCACCTTTGCACCCATAGCATCGTATGAGCTTCTTTCAAGAGCAGAAAAAAGAGCAAGGGAGCTTGGTCTTAATGCGGTTGTGGGAAACGTGCTTTCGGCTGATACCTTCTATAACGATTACCCGAGTGATACGACAGACTGGACAAAGATGGGCGTTCTCGCAGTTGAAATGGAAAGCGCGGCACTCTATATGACAGCCGCAAGACTCGGAAAGAGAGCACTTTGCATTTGCACCGTATCCGACTGTATCATAAGCGGAGAGCAGTGCTCAAGCGAAGAAAGACAGACTACCTTCACCGATATGATGAAGCTTGCGCTTGACGTTGCCGCAGAAATGGACGAAATATAAAACAAATATAAAAACGGGCGGACAAGATGGCGTGTTATCCTTAACGGAGAACACGCAGCGATATAAATCCCTTACGGGATTTGTGATATTCCACTTGGGAGCGATATAAGGCTACGCCTTGCGATATGCCCTGCGGGGCGTGAGGGGATTTATATCATATCGCATTGGAGTGAAGCGACAATATATCGCACGAGCAAAGCGAGTATATCGCGTTTGCTTGCAAACATATCGCCTAACAGAAAAAAAGAGAGAGAACGTTTCGACTATGAAAATCGATTTGTTCTCTCTTTCTGTCGTTATACGGGTTTGGGCCTTGCCCATTTGCACTTAGCGATATTTTTCAAATTCTCCGCTAAGAACATCACCATATCCGCCCGATTTGCTTTGTTTTTTGAAAAAATCTTTCAAATCTTCTTGCAATATCGATAATTTATGGTATAATCATATATTGATAAAGAATGATTGTAAGGAGATGATGAATATGCTTGACGTTTGCACACTCGGAACGGGCGGAACCATGCCCTCGCCAAACAGATGGCTTTCATCCTGCCTTATGAGGTACAACGGCTCGGTAATGCTTATCGATTGCGGAGAAGGCACGCAGATATCGCTCAAGAAATGCGGATTTACCTTCAAGCCGATCGATATTATCTGCTTTACACATTATCACGCCGATCACGTAAGCGGACTTCCGGGTATGCTTCTTTCAATGGGAAACGAGGGAAGAGAAGAGCCGCTTACCGTTATAGGTCCGATAGGACTCGAAAAGGTGGTAAATGCGCTGAGAGTGATTGCGCAGGAGCTTCCGTTTGAGATAAAATTCATAGAGCTCAGAGCACAAAACGAAAGCATTGAGCTCTGCGGATACAATATAACCGCATTTTCGGTAAGTCACACAACACCCTGCTACGGATATACGGTAGAGATCAAAAGAGTAGGCGCTTTTGACCCCGAAAAAGCGCGTGTAAACTGTGTTCCCATGAAGGTGTGGAGTAAACTGCAAAAAAATGAAAGCGCCGAATACGAGGGAAAAATATACACAAGAGATATGATACTCGGCGAGGATAGAAAAGGGCTAAAGGTTTGCTACTGTACCGATACAAGACCGCTCGAAAGGATTGCGCAGATGGCAAAGGATGCAGACCTCTTTATTTGCGAGGGAATGTATCCGGATGAAGATAAAAAGGCAAGAGCGATAGAAACAAGGCATATGACCTTCTCTGAGGCGGCAGAGCTTGCTAAGAAGGCAGAGTGCGACAGACTATGGCTCACACATTTCAGTCCCTCATTGCCCGACCCCGAGAATTATATCGATATTGCCAAGAAAATTTATCCAAAGTCGGTATGCGCAAGAGACGGAAAGCATATTGACCTTATGTTTGCGGAATAAAAATGAATGATTTTAAGATGAAAATACCGTCTTATCTCGAAAAGGTTATGAACAGACTCTGGAGTGCAGGGTATGAGGCGTTCGCTGTCGGAGGATGCGTCAGAGACTCGCTTCTCGGCAAAACTCCGAGCGACTACGATCTCACAACCTCCGCGACACCCGAGGAGGTTCTTTCGGTGTTCGGCGATTCAAGATGCATCGAAACCGGCCTTAAGCACGGAACTGTTACCGTTATATCAGACGGAGAAAATATCGAGATAACGACCTACAGAATAGACGGAGAATACGTTGATAACAGACACCCGAATGAGGTGTACTTTACAAGAGAGCTCAAAGAGGACCTTTCAAGAAGAGACTTCACCGTGAATGCGATGGCGTACAGCGAAAGGGCGGGGCTTGTTGATCTCTTTATGGGCAGAGAGCACCTTCTTGAAAAAAAGATAGTGTGTGTCGGAGATCCACACAATCGGTTTCACGAGGATGGACTCAGAATATTAAGAGCTTTGCGCTTTGCTTCGGTGCTTGGCTTTGAAATAGATAACAAAACGGGCGAAAAGGTCTTTTCCGAGAGCTACCTTCTCAAAAACATATCAGCCGAGCGCATTTATGCCGAGTTCTCAAAGCTTATTTGCGGTGTCGGTGCGTGTGAGATACTGATAAACTATAAAAGAGTGCTTGAGGAGTTCCTCTGCTTCGACTGTGACAAAGAGGAATATGAGAGAAGAGCAAAGACACTTGTACTTGCTCCCAAGAAGCATTATATAAGACTCGCAATACTTTTCGGAAATAAAAAGAGCGTCAGAGAAAATCTTGCCGCGCTAAAGACCGATAAATTCACAAGAGACAGAGCATCGCTTCTTGCGGATAACGTATCGGCAGAGATTCCCGACGACGAGATCGCTCTCAAAAAGGTTATCTCGGGGCTCGGGTTTGAGGTTTTTGACGAATATGTAAGCATAAGAGAAGCGTACGGAGATCCGCTTTGCGATAAAGCAAGAAAAAGAGTGCGCGATGCTGAAGATAAAAAAGAATGTCTTTTCTTAAAGGACCTTGAGGTGAGCGGATCTGATATCTGCGCACTCGGAGCTGCGGGAAAAGAAATAGGAGATATACTTTTCGCACTTCTTGACGAGGTAATCGAAGGAAAGTGTGAAAATACACCCGAAAAATTAAGGATAAGGGCAAGCGAGATGATTGCAGGGCCCGTACAGAAAGGATGCTGACTATATGAATAAAAGAACACTGGGATTTGTAATTCTCAATATCATAATGGACGTCGCGGAATTTGCGGGAATATTTTTCCTTGCAGATATGCTTCTTGGCAATAAGGTAATATCGGTAGTGGTTACCGCCCTTGTTGCAATTCTTATGATCGCAATTCAGCTTATGGCAGGAATGAGCGTTAAGGGAATAATCGCCGAGAGCGAAGATGAATCTGCAAATTCGGATATTATCAAGGCAGAATTCGAGGAAATATGCGAAAAGCTTGAAAAGGAATATTCAATCGGCGGACTTTCACTTGTTATTGCTTCTGGTGACAGAATAAACGTGGGCGGCGGATATACCCCTGCATTCAATTATAAGGGAATAATCGCAATTGCGAACGGTGCTACTCCCGCATTCAGAAAGGGACTTATGGCTCACGAGATAGGTCACGCCGTAAGCGGTCTTTCCTCATATTCATTCCTTCTTATAAGACCTACTCATCTTGTC
>JAFQWB010000125.1 GCA_017407725.1 Clostridia bacterium
CTTACCTTAAGATCGAAGTTGAAGCCTGTTCCGAAAATATTTTCACCTATAACGCCGTATTCCTTAGCCTGCTCGATAGCAGCCTCAAGACGCTCGATAGCGATAGGATACTCTGCACGAACGTATACGTAACCCTCGTCTGCACCGATAGCGTAAGCTGCAATAGCCATAGCCTCGATAACCGCATGCGGGTCACCCTCAAGAACAGATCTATCCATGAATGCACCGGGGTCGCCCTCGTCGGCATTACATGCAACATACTTCTTAACCTGTCCTCTGTTTGCGCAAGCGAACTTCCACTTAAGACCTGTGGGGAATCCGCCGCCGCCTCTTCCTCTGAGTCCGCTATCAAGAACTGTAGCGATAACGTCATCGGGAGTCATTTCTGTGAGCGACTTTGCAAGAGCCTGGTAACCGTCTCTTGCTATGTACTCTCTGATATCCATAGGATTGATAACACCGCAGTTACGAAGAGCAACTCTCTCCTGCTTCTTATAGAAGGTCATCTCGTTAAGAGATGCTACTGCATGGTGGTCACCTGTCATCTCGTGGAACTGAATACGCTCAACGGGAACGTTGTTTACGATGTGAGATTCAACGATCTCCTTAACGTCCTCAACCTTAACCATTGAATAGAAGGTTCCTTCGGGATAAACTATTACAACAGGGCCGAGTGCACAAAGACCGAAGCATCCTGTAAGAACGAGCTTTGTTGTCTCTTCTACGCCTGCTGCCGCGAGTTCCTTCTGGAACTCATCATAAAGAACTGTACTTCCTGAAGATGTACATCCTGTACCGCCGCAAACAAGAACGTGCTTCTTGTAGGGGCTATCTACGTGATCCTTCTCACGAAGAGTGACAAGAGGAAGATATTCAGCTCTTGCCAGCTTAAGATCTGCTACTGTTTTAATCATATCTTTCTCTGCCTCCATTAGTTTTTATATTTTGCAACAATTCCGGGGATCATATCGGTTGTAAGTCTTCCGTATACTTCTCCGTTAATTGTCATAACAGGTGCAAGTCCGCATGCACCGATGCATCTGTTTGCTTCGAGTGAGAACTTTCCGTCGGGTGATGTTGATCCGGGCTCAAGAGAAAGCTCCTTTTCGAGTGCATCGAGAATGTCCTTGCTTCCCTTAACGTAGCAAGCAGTACCGAGACAAACCGCAATAGCGATCTCGCCTGTAGGATTGAGAGAGAACTGTGCGTAGAAGGATGCTACGCCGTAAACCTCCTCAAGAGATACGTCAAGCTCGAGAGCGATTATACGCTGAACCTCGATCGGAAGATAACCGTAAATGCCCTGTGCTGCCTGAAGTACGGGCATAAGCGCGCCGGGTATTCCGCGATTCTTTTCAATTGCGGCACGAAGCTGCGCTTCCTGTTCCGCGGTTCCCTTGAAGGCAACCGTTGTCAGTTTCTTTTTCATTGGAAAAACCCTCCTGTGAAATATATTAATTAAAAATAAGACCAATAAACAGACTTTTCAGTCTCATAGTATTATAGCACATATCGCTTACAATTTCCATAGGTTTTTTAAAAATATTTCGTGGTTTTTTCTTTTTTTACATCAAAAACAGGCGTATTTTACAAGCAATTACCGAAAAAGCTCGGCATCGGAATCAAAAGACGCCTTACAATGCTTTGAAACGGCATATTTTCAGAAGGATAAAAGTTTTTACAAATTCACTTGATAAAAAGAATTTTTTGTGATATAATTTAAGAGTAAATATACATCTTAGGAAAGGAAAGTGAAAACTATGGATGATATGGAAAAAACCGAAGGCTGTACTCACGATTGTTCAACGTGCTCTGCAGCTTGTTCATCAAAAAACAAAGGTCAGACAGATTCTCTTAAGGAAGCACAGAATCAGCTGAGCGACGTTAAAAAGGTAATTGCGGTAGTAAGCGGCAAGGGCGGCGTAGGAAAATCGCTCGTAACCTCTATGATGGCAGTTACTGCGTCTCGCGCAGGCTATAAGACCGCTATACTCGACGCGGATATAACAGGTCCTTCTATCCCCAAGATATTCGGAATAAAGGGCGAGGTTACCGGATGCGAATACGGAATGTTCCCTCTCAAGAGCACTACCGGAATACGCGCCATGAGCGTCAATATGCTTCTTGAGGACGAAACCGCTCCCGTTGTGTGGAGAGGACCTGTTATCGCAGGAACGGTAAAGCAGTTCTGGACAGACGTATGCTGGGGCGACGTAGACTATATGTTCGTCGATATGCCCCCCGGAACAGGCGACGTTCCGCTTACAATATTCCAGTCACTTCCCGTTGACGGAATCATTATTGTAACTTCTCCTCAGGATCTCGTATCCATGATCGTTGCAAAGGCAGTAAACATGGCAAAGATGATGAATATTCCAATCATCGGAATAGTTGAAAACTACAGCTATTTCGTTTGTCCCGACTGCGGCAAAACACACAACATTTTCGGTGAGAGCAACAGCGAGAAGGTTGCTGAAGAATACGGTCTCAAGCTTCTTGCAAAGCTTCCGCTTGACAGAAAGCTCGCCGCTCTGTGCGACAGAGGTATGATCGAGCTTATGGAAAACGACTATCTTGATGGCGCCTTCTGTGAAATAGACGGCAAATAACCGATTTCAAGGGAGTGAAGAGTCATCTTCACTCCCTTTTTGCAGATTTTCGGAAAGGAACTAAAGAAAATGAAAAAAATCAAAATCATTACTCTGCTTTCGGCCATTCTCATTCTTACATCACTTCTTGTTTCGTGCGGCGGTAAAAGCGAAATCACCCACAAGGTAAGCTTCAACGGTGCCGAGATCGAAGTCAAGGCAGGCTCACTTCTGGAAAAGCCCTCCGACCCGAAAAAAGCACCTACAGACGCTCTTATCTATACCTTCAAGGGCTGGTACGTAGAAGGCACCGACAAGGAGTGGAACTTCGAGAAAGACAAGGTCACATCAGACGTAAGCCTTGTTCCTCTCTTCTCAGAGTCAGCCCGCACGTACACCGTAACATTTGAAAACGACGAAAAAGTAACACTTGCATACGGCTCGCTTATAACAGAGCCCGCAACACCCGAAGCACCTGTCAAGGAAAATACACGATATATTTTTGATGGATGGTATAATACTTCAACTATGGAAAAATGGAATTTTGAAAGTGACACTCTAAAGGGAGACGTTACCCTTGCCGCACGTTTCACCGAAGAAGGAAAATCCGATCTCAAGATAACACTAAGGCCTACCGAGGTAACGCTTGACGGAACTTCATTCCCCTCATTTTCTTACACACAGGAAGAATATAAGGGCATGACCCTCACGGTTACCGACGAAGCCAAAAACGAAGTAGCATCGGTAAAACTGAGCGATGCAGGAAACGCGCTCCTTTCTCTCTTCCCCGGAAAATACACCTGCAAGATCGAGACCCCCGACGGCTCTGTAAGTGCCACGTACAATCACTCTGCAAATGAAGAGCAGACGATCACCGTAACAAGAACTGCCAAATATCCTTCAACCATGGGAAGCTCATCCGACCCGTACAAGTATCCCTCATACGGTTCAAACTACAGAATTTCAAAAGGACAAATATATCTTTCAAGCTACACCTACATATACCTCGGAGACGGAACTCTTACCGACAAGGTGTACATCGAAGCAACGGTAAATCTTCCCTCATCCATGCTCGGATCAATGTACGGAATCATGCCTGCGTGTGAGTACGGAAACCTCTCAAACGATGCAAACAAGGCTCTCGCCGGTGCATCCGACAAAGCTGCAAAGAAGCTTGTATTCGGATATTCGGCAAACAACACTCTATACTCTCAGAGCATTAGCGGATGGAGCGGTTCTTCAATAGTTTCCGAAAAGGTATTCAGCTCATCCGAAGTCAAGAACACAAGCCACAAGCTTGGAGTTTTAAGATGCGGAAACTACTATTTCGTATTTGTTAACGGCAATCTCGCATGTGAATACTACACCGATGAATACGGAAAGTCGGGATACGGATTTGCACTCACCTCTCCCGTAGGCTCAAGTCTTATCGGATTTTCCGATATCATTACAATCACCGATGATTCGATCATAAACAGCATGGCTGAAAAATACGCAGGAACCACCTCTGTTGAATATGATTCTTCTCTTTTCACCATGGAGCAGGGCGGCGTAACGGTTAAGGACAGCGTTATAAAGGGTATTCCCGTAACCGCCACCGTAAAGCTCGGAGCAAACGAAACGATCCTCTCGTATTCAGTAAAGCTTGACGGCAAGGAGATTGAATTCACAGAAGCAGGAAGCACTGTTTCCTTCACTCCCCTTTCGGACGGAAAATACGTCGTCAGTGCAGTCAAGACCGCAAAAGCCGAAAGCACTTTGAATTACACCGTCAAGCCCTTTGAGATCAGTCTTTCAGACAAATCGTACACCCTCAGAGATTTCAGCTTCGACATGAGCGAGGTCAAGGTTTCGATTTACGACAAGACGTCGGGCAAGACAAGCGCTCTCACTCTTGACAAAAACGGATCGCTCGCACTTGACTGCGGAAGATACACGGTAAGAGCGGAATACAAGTCGAACGTATTTGAAAAGGATATCACGGTATATTCGAATCTTACGAACACAATTGATATTTACTTATCCGATTCCTATCTCGGAGGCGCGATCACCCTTAACGGCACAAAATTCTACAGCTACAACGAGGCAACCGAGACTGCCGAAAAGGGCGTTTCGTGGTCGCTTATAGACAAGATGCGCGACAGCGTTCTTCTCACCTCATACACATACGCCTTCCAGAAAGGATTCACGGGAACAAGATATTACGTTGAAGGAACCTTTGATTCCTCACTTCCCTCTTACAATATAAGATCGGGACTCGGCGCGCTTCTTGTCTCTCACGGACCGAAAAAGCTTGCCGACTCAAGCGACGTCAAGGTAATGGCGGCAATTTACGGCGAAAGCGTTATACTTTGCGTATCGGACAACTGGGCTGCAGACAAAACCATAACACTTGCCAACTACACCGACTTTGGCGTAGAGCCGGGTGAGAGCGTACGTCTCGGAGTTGTGCGCGACGGCACCGATTATTATTTCTTTGTTAACGACACCTATGTTGCTTACAGAAAGATCGAGAGTGTAAAGGGCGAATGCGGAATCGGAGTTGCCGGCTTCCCCTCATCTGTTGAAATAAGAAAATTCAACTACTCTGATTCAGACGAGCTCATAGATGCCCTCATAGCTGAAAAGACACCTTCTCCCACATCTATCGACATCTACCTCATTGCAGGTCAGTCCAACGCATCGGGTTACTCACTCGGAAACGCATCCTCGCTTCTTTCGGGCGACAAGAGATACGTTTACGGAAACTCAAATATCCTCTATGCAGGTAACGGTCAGTCCACAAACTGGAACAATCTCACAACAGGCTCTTTCAACAGCAACCGCTATGAGTGGGGCGTTGCAAGATTCGGTCAGGGTCATTCTCCGAATCATTTAAGTGCGGAGGTCGGAATGATCTCGGCTCTCTCTGAATACTACAACACCGAAACGGGCAGAGTTGCGGGCATCATTAAATACGCTCACGGCGGAACCTCCCTTCTGAACAACGAGGGCGGCGAAAACATATGTGCAGGTAACTGGATGTCTCCCTCGTATGCAGAGTCGCTCAAAAAGAACTACACGGGTCTTTGCGGCGGTCTTTACAGAAACCTTCTTGCAGAGGTCACGGCAAGAGTTGCGGAGCTCAGAGCGATGGGCTTTACCGAAATAAACCTCAAGGGAATGTTCTGGATGCAGGGCGAAGCCGATCTCACCGCGCTTACTGCTTATGAGAAGTCCTTCACGTATTTCGTTTCGGATATCAGACGCGATCTCGGCAAAATAATGGGCGAGGATCTTTCGGACTTTGCCTTTATCGTCGGTGAGGTTTCAGAAACGTTTGCAAGTGCAAGCTCGGGACAGGTAAACACCAACAAGAACTTCATAAAGCTTCAGAGAAAGCTTGCGGAGAACATTGACGGCGTTTATACTATCGAGTCAAGCAAATATGACATCAACAAGCTTGTAGGAGGCTCAAGCGTTGCAGTCGGAACAGACATTTACCACTGGTCGGGCAATGATATGGTTGAAATCGGAAAGCTTGTAGGAAAATCGATTCTCAAAAACATTCTTAACATAACCGAAAGCTGATCATCACAAACAAAAACACGGTCTTGCATTTTCGCAAGACCGTGTTTTTTTATATCCGTTTGTTTCTTTCTATTATACCGCTGAAAAGAACAGCTCCGTCGTCAGAATAAAACACCGCGAACTGCCCGGGTGCGGCAATCTGAGAGACGCCGTCGTACTCGACCGTTGCTCTTTGGTTTTTGATGGTAACTCTCGCATCTCTTTCGCCCGCGGAGTATCTTATCTTGACCTTTGCAAAGATCTCAGCATCATCTGTCGGGGGAAGCCCCAAGAACGAGAGATCCTTTACAGAAAAGCTTTTTTCGGTAAAATCCTCTTTTGCGGCAAGAGTTACCGTATTTGCCAAAGGGTCTATGTCGGTAACAAAGGCTCTGTGACCAAGCGCGATTCCGAGTCCTCTTCTCTGTCCGACGGTATAATTAAGTATACCCTCGTGCATGCCGAGCACCCTTCCGTTTTTGTCAACGAAGCTTCCCTTTTCGGTATCTCTGTAATTTTCTCTTATATATGACGCGTAGTCGTTACCCTCTACAAAACAGATATCCTGGCTTTCGGAAAGCGAGGCAGACGTTTTTTTCGTATCAAGTGCGATACGCTTTATCTCATCCTTTGAGTAAAGCTCAAGCGGTGCGGTAAAGCGCTCTATCTGATACTGCTCCAGTCTTGAAAGCATATAGCTCTGATCCTTCTTTAGGTCGCTTCCCTTTTTAACGGTATATCTTCGGTTATCAAGCAAAATCGGAGAGGCATAGTGACCGGTTGCATATTTATCCGCACCAAGCTCCTCTGAAAGTCTGCAAAGACTTTCCATCTTGACAAATCTGTTACAAATAACGCAGGGGTTGGGTGTTCCTCCCTCAAGATAGGTGTTTGCAAAATAGTCTATGACATTTTTCTTGAATTCCTCGCGCCTATCGATAACGTAAAGAGGAATATCAGCCTCTTTTGCAGCTACCCTTGCCCTTTCGGGATCATCTCTGTCCGAAAAGATTATATAAGCTCCGACAACCTCGGAAAAACTGTTTTTGAGAAGCTCTGCGCAGACAGACGAGTCTACACCGCCGCTCATTCCGAGCAGCACCTTTGATCTCTTTGTACTCATAATAATTATTTTATTCCACTAATTTTCCACCAATAACACGGAGCATTATCTTACCGCCGAGAGTCATTCCTATGCAGGGCGTATTCTTGGCCTTGCTCTTAAGCGCATTCTCGCTAACCGTAGTTTTTCCCTCAAGCGAGAGCAAGAGAAGATTCGCGATCTCTCCCTCTTTTATCTCGTTTGATCTTCCCACAAACGAGGACGGAAAATCCGAAAAAAGTGAGCACAGCCTGAATATATCTACGTACCCCGCAGAAAGAAGCGCGCTCACGGCAAGAGAGAATGCTATATCAAGTGAAACCGCACCGAATGCCGCATCAGAGACGGGCAGACTCTTTTCTGCGGGGGCGCAGGGTGTATGATTTGATACAATGGCATCGACCGTTCCGTCAGAAATAGCCTCAATAACGGCAAGTCTGTCATCCTCGCTCGAAAGCGGCGGATCTGTTTTGGCATTCTGTCCGTAGAAAATAACGTCGTTATCTATCATAAAGAAATGGTAAGGACTTACGCTGCAGCTGATATTCGATCCCTCAGCCTTTGCCCTTCTGACCATCTCAAAGGACTCTCTTTTTGAAAGCAGAGCTACGTGCACGGGGCATCCCGTTTCCCTTGCGAGAACGAGTATTTTTGCAAGTGCAAGAGTCTCTGCGCATCTCGGTATCGGCTCTGCCTTAAGCATATTTGATGCGCGTCCGGGCGAGAGCGCGCCCTTTTTATACATTTCGCTTTCTTTACATCTTACGATAAGCGGATATCCTGCGCTTTTGCATTTTAACATAGCATCGTAAAGCTCATACGTGCTGTCATCGCCCTCGCTTACAAAAACAGAAGCCCCTTCTGCAAAAAGCGCAGGCATAGAGATCGGCTCACGCCTTTCTCCTCTTTCGCCCGTAATGGGGGCGGCACAGAGCACCTCGCTTACACATCTTGACGAGTGTGCCTTAATATGTCTTACGACCGCACTCTCTGAGGTTCCCTTCGGAACGTCGGGAATGACCACCATCTGAGCGTATCCGCCCTCAAGAGCCGCCTCTGCACTTTTTGAAATGGTATCTCTGTACGCGTATGCAGGCTCACCCGTTCTTGCATACAGGTCTGTAAAAGCAGGGACTACAAGATGCCCCATGGCGTTTATGACCTTTGCATTCATTGTGCGTGTGAGTGTGATCTCTTTATCTGTTTTTTCTATCCTTCCGCTATTAAGATCGATAAGAATATCCGAATCCTCAAAGGTCTTTTCCCTGCTTCTTACGATTCTTGCGTTTTTTATAAGAAGGTGAGTGAGACTCATTTTAAGTCACCCGAGCCTGCAAGCATATATCCGATTCCTCTCACCGTAACGATAAATCTCTTACCGAATCTGAAATCTATCTTCTTTCTGATATAATTTATGTATACAACAAGAGAATTTCCCTTTTCGTCGCCGCCCCACACGCGTCTTGTTATCTCCTCCGCGCTTACAGCCGTTCCTCTTTTTTCAAGAAGAATTTCAAATATTGAATATTCGATCTCTGACAGAGGTATTACCGATTTGTTATATATAAGCGCGCCCGGAACAAGTGTGAAATCCTCGCTATCGGTTTCCTCTGCAGAAAGTCTGCTTCTGACCTGCCTTACAAAGGCATCCATCTCAAAGGGTCTTACGAAGGTTGGCTCAAGTGTAGCGTCTGTTGAAAAGGTTATATCTGCGCCCGACGATGCCTTGGCACTGTCGAGATCGACGATCGAAAAGCATCTCTTCTTGGGAAGTGTGCTTACTATCGCCGCCGTGAAGCCCTCTTCCTCAAGAACAAGCTGTATCATTCGTGAAAATCTTCTGTCCTGAGAAACTATATAAACGTCGGCGTATGCCGATGTCATAATATCGGGGTTTATTGCCATACCGTTATCCCTTTCGTGATTTTCTTTATTATTCAAAATGGCTGCCGCTGAAACGGCGGCAGCCATCCTTATTTTCCTGTCTGTCAGTTAGCGTTTTCAGATCCGAGAACGTTCTTGATCTTGTGAGCAACCATCTTCTTAACCTCTGCTCTTGCAACGGTAAGATAGGTTCTGGGGTCAAATACGTCGGGCTGATCGTGGAATACCTGACGGATTCCTGCAGTCATAGCAAGACGGATATCGGAGTCGATGTTGATCTTACATACCGCCATGGAAGCTGCCTTGC
>JAFQWB010000126.1 GCA_017407725.1 Clostridia bacterium
CAAGGTTGAAATGTCCCAGTACACACTCCCCGAGAAGAGCGACGAGGCATTTGACGAGCTCGTAACAAAGGCGGAAAACCTCGTTAAGGGTCTTGGATTCCACTTCAGAACAGTAAAGCTCGCGGCTGCTGACTGCTCTGCATCCATGGCAAGAACCTACGATATCGAGATCCAGATCCCCTCTATGAACGGATACAAGGAGGTAAGCTCTGTTTCGAACGCAAGAGATTACCAAGCAAGACGCGGTATGATGAGAGTAAAGAGAGCAGACGGAAAGATCGAGTATCTCCACACGCTCAACGGAAGCGGACTTGCTACAAGCCGTATTCTTCCCGCACTCGTTGAGCAGAACCAGAATGCGGACGGAAGCGTTACAGTTCCCGAGGTTCTCAGAAAGTATCTCGGCTGCGACGTTATAAAGTAAGAAAGATTGGAGAATATAAATGATTCAGTGGTTAGGCAAAGCTGAAACGCTCGAGCTTGTCATCTGGTCAATATTCATCGGTGTATCAATAGGCGTATTTGCGGTATTCTACACAAGAAGAATACTCGGTGCGTTTATAAGAAAGCTTCTTCAGGCAAACTGCACCACGCCCGAAAATGCGCTCAGCATTGAGGAGCTTGGTTTTGCATCAAATTTCTTTGTGAAATCATCACTTAAAAGCGGAATACTAAGACTCTTTGTTCTGACAGACAAAAACTGTCCTCCGAGTGATCTCAAAACAGACAAGCTCTACATTCCCGAAAGCAAAAAGCACGGCGCAGAGCTTCGTTTTTCGGGCAAGGACACCGACGTTTTCGGTATAATAATCGCCCTCGCGATATTTATTGCCCTTGCATATGCGATGACTCTTATCATTCCTTACGTAATGACTCTTATCGGAGATATCGGATAATGAAAAGCAGAAGGGTTGATCTGAAAAGCTTCTTTCTGTCCTCCTTGATACTTTCCCTCGCAGTTCTTGTGATCGTTTTGCTTGTATTTCTTATTGCAGGCTACAGAGTAAGGCTTTATAATACCGTCGAGGGCAGATCGTTCTTCGTCGGAAAGACCTACAAGGGCGAGCCGCTTGAGGGAACTGTCTATTACAAGGACGGAATCACCGCCCTTTACAGTCACGATCACAGATCGCTTACCTTTTCAAACGGTGACGAATATATAGGCGAGACCTACGCGCTCTTTCCGCACGGAAACGGAAGCATGGTCTTTGCAAACGGCGACCAATACGAAGGAGTCTTTACACTCGGAAAGGTAACGGGATACGGAACGTATACCTTTGCAAATGGCAGCACATGCACGGCATATTTCAAAAACGGCAGGCCCGAGGGAGAGGCAACTATAGTTTACCACTATGACGACTTCGAGGAAACGTTCAGCGGATATTACTCATCGGGAATGCTTCACGGATACGGAAGCACGGTAAAAAGAGACGGATCGTCCTACACGGGCGGATACTACCTCGGTCTTCACGATGCAGAGGGAGAATACATCTACAAAAACGGAGATTCATATAGCGGCAGCTTCTACGAGGGCGTTCCCGACGGATACGGCGTCTACAGATGGAGCGACGGCGACTTCTATATGGGATACTTCAAAAACGGTGTTATAGAAGGAAACGGATCCTACAGCTATTCGGGAGAGGTCTTTAGCGGAATCTTCACAAACGGAAGCTTCGATCCGACACCGCCCGAAGAAAAAGAGGAGGAGATCCCTCCGATGCCGGGAGAAGAAAACAATACAGACACCGAAAATAACGGTACATCAGAGGAAAATAATGAGCAGAATTCGTGATATATCGCTCGCACAGAGCGGAATTGATAAAATTGAATACATAAAAAGCTATACCCCCGTGCTCTCAATGATCGAAGAGAGATTCGAAAAGGAAAAGCCCTTCAAGGGACTTAATATTTCGATGTCTATCCATCTTGAAGCAAAGACGGCATACCTTGCTCTCATCCTTGCAAAGGGCGGCGCAAAGGTAAGTGCAACCGGATGCAATCCTTTGTCAACTCAAGATGACATTGCTGCCGCTCTCGTAAGCCTCGGAATTGAGGTGAATGCGGTTCACGGCGCAAGCGAAGAGGAATACACAGAGGATCTTCTCGCGGCTCTTTCCATTAAACCCGATCTTATTATTGATGACGGCGGAGATTTTACGCAGCTTCTTCACTCGGGCGCAACCGAGCTTGGCGTAAATCTTATAGGCGGATGTGAGGAAACAACTACCGGAATTCACAGACTCAAGGCAAGAGAAGCAGCAGGAATGCTCTCTTATCCTATGATCGATATAAACGATGCCGATTGCAAGCATCTTTTTGACAACCGCTACGGAACAGGTCAGTCGGTATTCGACGGCATAATGCACACAACCAACATCATGATCTCAGGAAAGACACTTGTAGTTGCGGGATACGGATGGTGCGGACGCGGAGTTGCAATGCGCGCTAAAGGGCTCGGAGCAAACGTTATCGTTACCGAAATCGACCCCGTAAAGGCGATCGAGGCTATAATGGACGGCTTCAGAGTAATGCCCATGAGCGAAGCGGCTCCTCTCGGCGACATTTTCGTAACACTTACCGGATGCAAGGACGTTATAACGGGCGAGCACGTAGCAAAAATGAAGAACGGTGCGACACTTGCAAATGCTGGTCATTTCGACGTTGAAATAAACAAAAACGACCTTGAAGCTCTTTCAAAGAGAGTATTCGCAAGAAAGCCAAACATTATGGGATATGAGCTTTCGGACGGAAGAATTATAAATCTTCTTGCCGAGGGAAGACTTGTAAACCTTGCCGCAGGCAACGGACATCCTGCGGAAATAATGGACATGTCCTTCGCACTCCAAGCTCTCTGCCTTGAATATCTTGCAAAGAACAGAAATCTTGAAAACAAGGTGTACGACGTTCCGAAGAACATCGACGCTGCAGTCGCAAGAATGAAGCTTGAAGCGATGGGAAGCAAGATCGACAAGCTTACAGAAGAGCAGGAAAAATATCTCGGCTCGATGGAATAAAACGGATAAAAACACAAACGCCTCTGTGCAAACTTTGGTTGCACAGAGGCGTTTTTTTGATAATTTATGCTCCGATTATGAGTGCGACTATGAGCGACAGTATAACTGCGGCAGCGAAGACGGGATGAATTACAAGAGATATGAGCCTTTTTGCCGTTTTGTTTTTTTCGCCGCTCGGCGTATTCTTTTCGGGAATGGTAACTGCAAGTCGGGCAAAATACTTCTCGGACAGATACAATGATATAATAAAGAAAATGAAGAATATTGCAACAATTATAAAGAGCGCGAAAAGTATTCCCATAGGCTGAACTATGACGTTCCAGAGTGCGGGAAGGAAATATACGCTGAGAACGTTCGTAAAGAAACGAATAAAGACCGCCGACCAGATATTGCCCGTCATTCTTACCGAAAAGGCAAGAACCACGCCCATAAAGAAATACGCTCCGAAGGACGAAATACTGAAATTACAAATTGCAAATGCAAGCGCGCTCATTATAACAGCGGTAAAGCTTCCGTATTTAAGATACGCTCTGTAAATTATCCCTCTGAATGCAAATTCTTCTATGACAGCGGGGAGAATTCCGAAGGCAAAAAGAACGTAAAAAACGTTAGTTTTGGTTGATATACCCGAAAAAATAAATGATGCTGACGAGGTAAAATCAGCCGAAGCGATACCAAGCACGTATGAAAGCGCGTTGAGAAGTAAAAATCCGAAGGTCGCCGTAAAAAGAAGCGATATAACAAGAGGAAGATTTCTTATACGAATCTTTGTTTTGATAATAGCCGCGTACCCTTGATCAACGTATTTAAGAAAGAAAAAGGTGGGGAGCGCAAAGACAAGCACTTCAAGAAATATTGCGGCGATAAAAGCCTCTGTAAGGGTGTCGGGCCTTGCTATCCTTACAACTCCCGAAAGAGCAAGAAGAAGGGTAAGCGCAAGAATGTAAAGAGGAGCCTTTGCTTCCTCCTTTATCTTAAAGCTTTTCAATGATCTTCACTCCCTTATCGGTAACAAGATAATCGACCGACATATCAAATCGTCCTCTCGGCACACTGTCAAGAACGAGTCCCGAATAGATAAAGCCTGCAAGAACACCGCCAAAGCGTGATATATATCTGTCGTAAAAGCCCTTTCCGTAGCCGAGTCTGAAGCCCTTTTTATCAAATGCAAGTGCAGGAACCATCATAAGCGAAGAATTCTTTTCCTTGCAGGGAAGGAAAAGCTCGGCGTCCTTTTTAGGTGCGGGAATGCCGTATTTGCCCTCCTCAAGCTCGTCAAGCGAGTTTATATAAAAGAAGTCCATCTTGCCTTCCTCCTCATAACAGAGGGGAAGAGCAACCTTTTTGCCCTGTAAAAGCGCCTTTTCAATTATGGGACGGACGTCGATCTCACCCTTTGCAGGATAATAGGCAAGAAGTGTATCGGCATATCTGTAGCTGACAAGCGAGGTGAAGGCTTCACATATTCTCGTATCAAGCTCGGATTTATTCGTTTTTTCAATATCCGCCCTCAAAAGTCTGCATTTTGAACGGATCTTCTTTTTTTCTTCTCTGATTTCGTACATTTTCTCTTTTCCGATCGGGTTGTTTTTTTATTCTTGTTTCGCTCGCACGAACCTCAGAGCTTCTTTCCGTCAACCATAGTTGACATTTTTACCTTTTCTGCAAGCTCGGCAGAGTCAAGAAGTTCAATAAGAGTGCATCCAAGCTCGAAGGATGCTCCCATTCCCGCTCCCGTAACTACGTGGCCGTCTCTTTCAACCGCTTTTTCCGAAAGCAGAGCTCCGAGAAGCTCATTTTCAAAGCTCGGATAGCAGGTAGCTCTTCTGCCCTCAAGGATTCCGAGTCTTCCGAAAACAAGGGGAGCCGCGCAAATAGCCGCAATCGGCTTTTCGTTTTTATCAAAAAGTCGCACAAGCTCCTTCACTCTGTCATCGTTATAGAGATTGAGAGCGCCCGGCATTCCTCCGGGGAGGAAAAGAAGCTCGGTATTGTCGGGAGTTAGCGATATTTTTGAAAGTGTCGTATCGGCGGTGATTTTTATTTTGTGTGTTCCGATAACCTCTTCGGTATCGTTTATGCTTATAAGCCTTACGTCGTGTCCTGCGCGCATAAGGAGATCGGCAGGGCAGAGTGCCTCAATTTCTTCAAACCCATTTGCAAGAAGTACTGCAACCATAGTTTACACACCTTACGCTTAAAGGATCGAGTCAACAAACTCGCTTATCTCAAGCGCAATATCCTCTCTTTTTCTTATTTCGTTATTTTCGTAGCACTTTATTCTCTTCCACGAAAGCTTGTCCGAGGCATACATTGCCGCCTCGTAGCTTCTGTAAAGGAAGCCGCTGTCCTTTTCGTGAATGTCCTTTGCTCTTGAATCGGCAACACTTCTCTTATTGATAAGATCGATCGCAATATCGGGAAGGAGCTCAAGATATATCACCGCATCGGGCGAGGGAAGCCCGAGCTTTGAAAACTCGGTATCGAAAAGCCACTCAAGAAAGGCATCCCACTCGCTCTTGTCAAGCTTTGAAAGCTGATGGACCGCATTCGCCGTCGTATATCTGTCCGCAATTACAACCGAATTTTCCTCTTCAAGAAGCTTTTTCCACCCCTTTTTGTAGGAATAGTATCTGTCAAGCGCAAAGAAGAGCGAGGAGGTATATGCCGAGGTGTCGGAAGGATCGCTTCCGAATTCACCTGCGAGATACTTTTTAACGAAGATGCATCCCTCACTGTCATACATGGGGAAGGCGATCTTGTGAACCTTCACGTTCTTTTTTTCAAGATATGAATAGAGATATTCAAGCTGAGTGTGTTTTCCCGAGCCGTCAAGCCCGTCAATTACTATAAGCTTTCCCATAAAAAATCCTTATTTATTCTTTAATGTTATCTTTAGTTGTCAATATGTCCGAAATACGGCTTATTCGAGCCCGTCGTCGTCATCCGTGCCGTTGTCCTGGTTCATTCTCATCGTAAGATAATCCTCACGTGACATAGCGAGATTTCTCGGCTTCTGACCCTCCTGAGGTCCGACTATTCCCATCTGCTCCATGACGTCGATTATCTTAGCCGCTCTTCCGTATCCGAGAGAGAGTCTTCTCTGAATAAGGGAGGTGGAGATTTTTCCCGACTCAAAAGCAACGTCGCAGGCATCCCAGAACTTGGTGTCAAGCTCTGCTCCGTCAGATTCTGCCTCAGCGCCGCCGTCAGCACTCTTCTTTACGCTGTCGCACTTAGCAGCCGCCTCGTCGACAAGCTTGATAAATTCGTCGCTATACTTAACCTTCTTCGACTGTTCCTTAATGAAATCGGTAATAGATACGATCTCCTTGTCAGAAACGTATGCACCCTGGCAACGAAGGGGTGATGTCGAGCCTACGGGAACGAAGAGCATATCTCCTCTTCCGATAAGCTTCTCGGCTCCGCCCTCGTCAAGAATGGTTCTTGAGTCTATAAGCGATTTAACCGTAAATGCAATTCTTGAAGGGATATTTGCCTTGATAACGCCCGTAATTACGTCTACCGACGGTCTCTGCGTGCAGGCGATAAGGTGGATTCCCGCCGCTCTTGCCTTTGCTGCAAGTCTGCTTATTGAGTCCTCGACCGTATCTCTTGCGGTTATCATGATATCGTTAAGCTCGTCGATGATGATAACGATTCTCGGCAGATATTCAAGGTTCGGATTTTCCTTTGCAAGAGCTGTATAACCCTTGATGTTCTTAACTCCGTTAGCTTCAAGAAGCTCGTAGCGTCTTTCCATCTCGGTAACCGCAGAAGCAAGTGCTCCTGCCGCCTTTTTTGCGCTTGTAACAACCGGGATAAGAAGGTGGGGAAGATTGTTGTAGTCTGAAAGCTCAACCTTCTTGGGGTCTATAAGAATGAACTTAAGATCCTTGGGCGATGCCTTGTAAAGAAGGCTGACGATGATGCAGTTAAGTCCTACAGACTTACCCTGACCGGTAGCACCCGCAACGAGAAGGTGGGGCATCTTTTCTATATCCATTATAACGGGAGCGCCGACAACGTCCTTGCCAAGGCAGGCGGTAAGGGGGCTCTCGCTCTTCTGGAATTTTTCGCATTCAATAATGTCACGAAGCTTAACGTCGGCAACTACGCTGTTCGGAACCTCGATTCCGACCGCCGCCTTGCCGGGGATGGGCGCTTCGATTCTTATTCCCGATACGCCGAGGTTAAGGGCGATATCGTCAACAAGATTTGAGATCTGACGAACTCTTACGCCCGCCTTGGGAACGAGCTCGTATCTTGTAATGGTAGGTCCGCAGGCAATATTTACAACGTCCGCCTTAACGTTGAAGCTCTCAAGAATATCGATAAGCTTTTCGGCCTTCTGAAGAAGGGTTTCCTCCGACTCGGTCTTTGCGTTTTCGTTGCTTCTCTGCATAAGGTCGATAGGCGGGAATACGTATTCCTCTTCCTCTTCTTCCTCGATAACGGGAATTTCGACCGTCTTCATAAGAGGCTCGTCCTCTCCGAGAGCAACGTCCTCAAGTGAGAAGTCCTTGCCGAAGTCCTCCTCGGAAGCCTTCGCTTCTCTTGTGATAAGAGATGCGCTTACTGCGGCTCTCTTTTCCTCTGCCGTCTGTAAACCCGAGTTTACAATCGGCGCTTCATCTACCGTATTATCGGGGATATCATCCTCGGTCACGGTAGCGATATTCTTAATGGGAGCCTCCTCGATTTCGGGATCCTCCTTAAAGATATCCTCAACGGCATATTCCTCGTAATCGAGCTCTGTATTCTTCTCTATAGCGATCGGAGTATCCTTTCTTACAATGGTAGGGATCTTTCTCTCTGCCTGCTCGTCCTTATGAGTACCTCCGTAGAGAGGAGCTCTCTTGACCGTACTTCCGGCTTCGTCGCTCTGTGTCTTTTCAGCTGATAAGTTTTCTATTTTAGGAGTGATCCTGCTCTGCTTTTTGGGTTGCTCGTCAAATTCAAAGTCAATATCGGATGATGAGGTTTCGTTTTTCTTTGCATCCGCGATCTGACGTCGCTTTTCGGCGTCCTCCTCTTCGATCCTTTTTCTTGCCGCTTCTCTTTCTTCTCTCTCGGCTCTTATCTTTGCAAGCTTTGCTTCTTCCTTTTCTCTTTCGCGCTTTTCTTCTTCCTCGCGTTCCTTCTTGATGCGTTCCTTTTCCTCAAGGCGCATCTTCTTTCTTTCCTCTCTCTCGCTTTCGTCGGGCATATTTGCCTTGATCATTCTGAATATCTTGACGGGAGAGATCTTAAAGAAGAACATAAAGTCGATCAAAAAGAGCACTACAGCAAATATTATTGTAAGTGCGTTGTAGCCGAGCAGATAGTCAAGTAAATAATGGATAGTTCCTCCGAAGAAGCCTCCGCCGTAAACTCCCGAGTCTGATATATCTCCGCTTCCGAAGAAAATGGAGGGGCTGTATAATACCTCAACACTTCCTGCAGCCGCACAAACCGAGTGAACGAGCGTGGATGCAAGTATCATAAGGATTGCGCCGTGAACAAGTCTGAAGGCTCTTGTATGTGCTACTACGTTCTTTTTCCAGCATACCGCCTCTGCAATAAGGATGGGTATAACAAGGAATGCGGCGTATCCGAAAAGACCGTACACTATCTTACAGAATACAGACACAAGAAGTGCGCCCTCAATTCCCTTGAAGCCTGCCGCAAAAAAGAGCAGGGAAACTGCCGCGAGCACTACTGCGAATATAACAAAAGCTATATTTACGGCGGATTTCGGATCGTCAGATCTTCTCTTATCGACAGAATCAACCGCCCTTACGACCTTCGCCGCCTTTTTTGCTCCTTTTTTTACGTCTTTAACAGATGTTTTGGTATTTTTGCTTGCCATTTGTTTCCCTTTCTTTTCTTTTACTGTTTATCTGCTGTGAATTTATACTCATATTACCTTGCATATTCCGAGCACGACTGCCGTAGCTCCGACCAAAAGGCAATATACCGAGAAATATTTGAAGGTTGATTTTTTGGAAATAAGCTTTACAAGTCCTATCGCAAGAATTCCCGAAAGAGTTGCCGCCGCCATACCGACAAGGTATACGGGAAGCTCACTTGAAGTGAGCGAGCTTTCAAAAAACTCGGGAAGCTTGAGAACGCACGCACCAAGTACCGCGGGAATTGAAAGAATGAATGAAAATCTCACCGCCGTCTCACGGTCAAGATCCTGCGAAAGTCCTGCGGTTATGGTCGATCCCGATCTTGATATACCGGGAAGAGTCGCGAATATCTGGACTATACCGATAATAAGAGCGTTCTTTGCGCTCATTTCGTCAGCGCCCTTTGTCATTTTTCCTATTTTTTCGGAAATAAAAAGAATGAGGGCATTTATCATAAGAAGAATTCCGATAACTATCGGATATGACATAAGAACCTCAAGCCCTTCGTCAAAAAGTGCGGCAGGAATCATCAGAAGAGTCGCGATAAGAATAAAAATTACCCATCTTTCATCGACTGTGTAGTCAGACATTTTGAATTTTTTCGAAAAAAGCTTTCCCACAAGTGTGAAAAACGCCTTTATCAGATTCAGAATATCCTTAAAATACACAACAAAGACGGCTATAAGAGTTCCGAAGTGAAGAAGAATGTCAAAGGCGAGCGCATCGGACGCATGACCCTCCCCCATTATCAAATGAGTAAGTGCAAGATGTCCCGAGCTTGAAATGGGAAGAAATTCACATAAACCCTGAATTATTCCGAATATTATTGATTCTATATAGCTCATTTTGATCTCCGATCATAAAAGTGTCATTCATACCTTCAGCGAGCTGAAGCTCATCTTATGGCAATACATATTAATAATAACATATTCGGAGCAAAATTACAATAGAATTTTCTGCTATATTTTTAAAATTTAATATTTATTTAAATTCTTTTCTGCGCGCACGCGTGTACAATGCAGCATCGGCTCGTATTTTTTGTTATATTCCGTTGCCCTTTTCGACCCGGCTAAAAAATACACCCACCAAAAACTTGGTGGGTGTAAACTTTAGTTTACATATGCAAACCGTTGAGATCAGAAGAAGTATTCTCCCGCTTCGACCTCATATACTCTTCCCTCAATGATAACGGTCGCCTTTACGGGAGTAACGATACGGTATCTGAAGCCTCCCTCAAATACCTCCCACTTTGACACGATCCTTCCGTGTCTTGAGTGGAATTCACCCGAGAGCCATCCGATTCTCGCATCAGCGTGGGGGGCGATGACCACTCTTTCAAATCCGGGAGCACTCTCGACCGGCTTTATACCGAGCGCATACTCAACGACCCAGTCTGCAACCGCGCCGTAGGCGTAGTGATTATAGGAGTTCATTCCCGCGCTCCATACGCTTCCGTCCTCCTTGATTCCGTCCCAATGCTCCCAGATAGTGGTCGCACCCTGCTTTACCGAGAAGAGCCAGGAGGGGAACTTTGTCTGAAGGAGAAGCGAATAAGCTACGTCTGCATATCCGTTCTCAGCAAGCGCGTGGAGAAGGTAGGGCGTTCCTACAAAGCCCGTGTCAAGTCTTGTTCCGTTATTAATTACCTTGTCTGCAAGATTTTTTGCAACAAGAGCTCTGTTTACAGCTACGTTATAGTAGAGTGAGAGCGCGTGCTCTGTCTGCGACTTATAAGCATCCTCGGGATATTTATCCTGAATAGCCTTTATGATAAGCGGATATTTTTCCTCGTAATAAGAAACGTCGATACCGAGTATCTTTCCTGCCTTGGCAACGGTCTCAACCGCATTTGCATAGAATACCGATGCAATAAATCCTCTGTCCGAAAGGCTGTCTGTTGTTTCATAGCCAAGGTCAAGGGCGCACCAGTCACCAAAGTGGAAGCCTCCTATCCAGAGATTTCCCTCTTTAGTGTGGCTCTCTATGTAGGATACCCACTTCTTCATGCTCTCAAACTGCTCGGCAAGGACCTCCTTGTTTCCAAAGGTCACGTACACGCGCCACGGACAGATGATTCCCGCATCTCCCCATACGCTTGAAAACTCCTTGTCGCCAAGCACGTTCGGAACAACGTGAGGAATTCCGCCGTCCTCTGTCTGATCGGCTCTTATATCGCCAAACCATTTTCTGAAGAAGCGCTCTGTATCAAACTGATAGGTTGCGGTGCGGCAGAATACGTTTGCATCACCCGTCCAGCCGAGTCTTTCATCTCTCTGCGGACAGTCTGTGGGGATGTCAAGGAAGTTTCCTCTCTGACCCCATTCGATATTTGAGAAAAGTCTGTTAAGAAGAGGCTCTGACGATTCAAGCCAAAGAGTTCTCTTTATGTCCGAATGAACGGCAATAGCTTCAAAGTTGTCAAGGGATACCTCACCGGGGAACTCCTCGATCCTTATCATTCTGAAGCCGTAGAAGGTGTGGGTCGGCTTGTAGGTCTGGTAGCCGTCCTTACATATATATTCAAGAGTTGCTCTTGCGCTTCTGTAGTTTTCGGTATAAGCGTTTCCGTCCTTGTCAAGTATCTCAAAGTGCTTGATCTTTACCTTGTCACCCTTCTTTGCGGTAAGGTTAAAGGAAACGTATCCGGTAAGCTCCTGGCCAAAGTCTATAACAGTTTCACCTTTAGGAGTCTTTATGAGCTTCTTTGCCTTTAAGTGAACCTGTTCACAGACCTTCTCGCCCTCCTGGGGTATGAGATTGTCCTTTCTGAAGTCGATCACCTTTACGGGCTTTACGCCGTCCTCGGGAGCGCTTGCATCATAAATTTCTCCGTGATATATTTCGCAGAAAAGAAGGGGAGATTTCTTGTATCCCCAATCGCTATCTGTAACGATCTCCTCAATCTCTCTGTTTTCATACTCGAGCTTAAGAGACGCGATCGCAGAGACCTCTGCGTTTTCGTTGTACATCTTGCGGTTGTTTTCCCATGCGATAATTCCGCGGTACCATCCTCTTGCCACCGTGATCTCAATGGCGTTGTCCGAATCTATAAGATCGGTGACGTCGTAGGTCTGAACCTGGTGTCTCTTTGAATAAGCCGTCCAGCCGGGAGCCATAACGAAATCACCAACGCGCTTTCCGGAAATATATGCCGTATAAACTCCGACAGCGGTGATCTCAAGTGTTGCTCTGCTTATTTTCGACTTTGTCTTAAATTCCCTTACAAAAGTGGGACAAATTTCACCGAGATCTTCGCTCGGTGCTATCCATAATGCATTTTCAAGCATAATTAAATCCTGCCTTTCATTTTTTTGGCAAATTCAGTATATCACAAAAAATTCCCCGTATCAATAGGATTTCAAAATTTTTAAATTTTTTCGAGATATAATTTCAAATATCCCTTGACAGGTACTGTCAAATAACTTAAAATGAGAATAATAAAATCTTTTTCCAAAGGAGAATCAGATATGTATTTTCCCGATCCCACAAAGTTCAGAAAAGCCAGAACCTTTGCCGCATCATCAGAAAACAAGGACGCCTCCAAGGGCGGCGGATCCAGAGGAAGCGACATCGAAAAGGTAAGCCCGTTTACTATCATAAAGCCTCTTGAAACCATTACGGTTCTTGACATCGACGGCCCCGGAGCGGTGCGCCATATGTGGATGGGCGGAATTCCCGGTTGGGATTCAATCATAAGGATATATTGGGACGGAAATAAGAATCCGTCTGTCGAAGCGCCTCTCCCCGCATTCTTCGGCTTCCCTTATTTTCATAACGTACGTAATTTCGACGGCGCATTTCCAACTCTCAACTCCGCGCTTATAAGCGTAATGCCCTGCAGAGGATTTTCCTGCTTCTTCAATATGCCCTTCAGAAAGCACTGCAAAATAACCATCGAAAACAGATCGCGCGTTGAAGAAAAAATATTCTACTACACCATAACGGGTGATATCTGCGATATTCCCGAGGATACACTTTATTTCCACGCTTCCTACCGCCAGTCTCTTCCCATAAAAGCAGGCGAGGCTCACGTCATTATCGACGGAATTGAGGGAAGAGGTAACTTCCTCGGTGTAACTCTTGGTGCAGGCGTAAACGGCCCCAACGGATGCTGGGTCGAGGGAGAGGTAAAGATGTATATTGATGACGATATATATCCTTCGATAAATTACACGGGAACAGAGGACTATTTCTGCGGCTCGTACGCCTTCGGATACGATATGATAGACAAATATCAGCCTTATTCGGGTCTTTACTCGGGCTGTCACGCGATAATGGGCGGCGAGCTTTACGACAGAAAGATCTCAACCTACAACACTCAGCCGAGATTTATGCTTTACAGATGGCATCTTCCCGATCCCATTTCGTTTGAAAAGAACTTCAAGATGAAGATACTTAACATGGGATTTAAGGATCACGGCGTAAATTACGGAAGACGTGACGACATGGTATCGGTTGCATACTGGTATCAGGATCTTAAGGATAAGCCCTTAGCTCCTCTTCCGAGCGCAGAAGAGACCGCGCTTAACTGATTTTTCTTAAGGAACTTTTTTGCAAAAAAGTTCCTTAACAACCTCAAAAAAACTTATAAGGGAGTAGTTTATATATGCAGTGCCCTTGTGAACTCTGCATATATAAACTACTCCCTTGCTTTTTACCAAGTTAGATTATTAATCTAAACTCAATCTTCTTCAAGAAGCTTGGAAGGCGTTACGTTTAATACCTGTGCAATTTTGAACAGTGTTTCAAGCGAAACACCGCGCACGGTTCCTGTTCCCTCAACCTGACCGACAAAGCTCACGCTTTTGCCGATGAGCTCTGCAAAGTGCTCTTGTGTAAAGCCTGACTTTCTTCTGTAATATGAAATTTTGAGTCCGAGAGTTATATATTTATCGGGGAATTCCGTTTTCATTTCTCTTCTCCTATTTCGCTTTATTATAATATATTTTACCGAAAAAGGAGATAAATTATTATAATCCTCAAGTGCAGATATATTTACTTTAAGTGAATGATAATGTATAATAATTAAAAAATTCTTCACTTGAGAGGTGATATCCATGAACGAAAGAACGTGCTGTTTTTTCGGGCACCGAACGATAACCGTAACAGAGGAGCTGGTTACAAGTCTCTCTCGAACAATTGAAAGTCTTATTACCGAGGAAAAAGTAAACACCTTTTTATTTGGCAGTAAAAGCGAGTTTGACAGCCTTTGCTTAAATGTGGTCTCGAAATATAAAGAAATTTATCCTATAAAACGAGTGTACGTACGAGCTGAATATCCAATAATCAGCAAAGAATATAAGGACTATCTGTTGACTTTTTATGACGGAACTTATTACCCTCGAAAAATATGCGGTGCAGGAAGAGCTGTGTATGTTGAACGAAATTATGAAGTGATAAGAAGGTCTTATTTTTGCGTTTTCTTCTATGACGAAGCGTATTTTTTAAGTAATCCAAAAAGCGGCACCAAGCGAGCTCTTGATTTTGCAATCGGAAATGGCAAAAAGGTAATATTAATTCAGTAATAAATATCCTTTTCCCTCCCTGCCCATCATTGTTGCAATGATAGACAGCAGACTTCATTCCCTTATGCGATGGATGATAAAAAAGCTTTCCTTAGGGAGGCTGTTTTGTTTCTTGCTCCGAATAAAATCCTGCACCGAGTTACGTGTATCTCCTCATCCGTCATCCTAATCGGATGCCACCTTCTCCGCAGGAGAAGGCTCGGTCAAAGGTATCGCTCAAACAAGAGGATGAGGATTGTCGGTAATTGAAAACAAAATTAGACCACAGATGTTATTTTCTTTTTGCGAAGGATGATACACAAGAAGCCTTCTCCTGGGGAGAAGGGGGACCGCTTGCGGTGGATGAGGAGATA
>JAFQWB010000127.1 GCA_017407725.1 Clostridia bacterium
CCTTCTCCTGGGGAGAAGGTGGCATCCGAATAGGATGACGGATGAGGAGATACAGAATAATACTGCAAGACATCTCCACGAAGCAATTATCTTTACCCTTTATTCAAGCCTAACCAACAGACTTCATCTTCTTTTTGCGAATGAAGATGTTTTTTCACAAAACCCCGACAGAGTGTCGGGGTTTTGTTGATTTTATAACCGTTACCTTCTTTATTCAAAAACTTCTTGTTTTTGGGTATTGAAATTGCTCCTCATATATGATATAATATACTGATATTAAACTGGATAAATGTGGACGAAAATATGAAAAAAGAATTTTTACTTCCAAGAGAAGAAATAGAAAGACAGTACGAATATATAGAAAAAGTAAAGCCGCTTGTTATAGACAAAAAGGCTCACGTCGTAACCTTCGGATGTCAGCAGAATGAGGCGGACAGCGAAAGACTTGCGGGAATGGCAGAGGCGATGGGCTATACCGTTACCGAGAATATCGATGATGCCGACCTTATAATCATAAATACCTGTGCCGTAAGAGAGCACGCTGAGCTTAAAGCTCTTTCGATAACGGGGCAGTTCAAGCACCTAAAAGAGAAAAATCCCTCGCTTATTATAGCGATAGGCGGATGTATGGTATCGCAGGAGCACAGAAAGGATGACGTCAAGTATAAATATCCTTACGTGAACTTCATTTTCGGAACGAGTATGCTTTACAGATTCCCCGAGGAGCTTTATACCTGCCTTACCGAAAAGAAGCGCCGCTTCTGGCTTGATACCGACGATGAAGGCAATATCGCAGAGGGACTTCCCGTAAGACGTGAATCCTCCTTCAAGGCTTACGTTTCGATCATGTACGGATGCAATAATTTCTGCTCATACTGTATCGTTCCTTACGTAAGAGGCAGAGAAAGATCAAGAAGAAAAGAGGACATACTTTCAGAGATCGAAGCTCTTGCAAAGTGCGGATATAAAGAGATCACTCTTCTCGGTCAGAACGTAAATTCTTACGGAAAGGATCTTTACAAGTCATATAACTTTGCCGCACTTCTTAAAGACGTTTGTAAGATTGAGGGCGACTTCATCGTAAGATTTATGACAAGCCACCCGAAGGATGCATCAAAAGAGCTTATCGACGTTATGGCAGAGAACGATAAGATCGCAAAGCATCTTCATCTCCCCGTTCAGTCGGGAAGCGACAGAATTCTCGGGAAAATGAACAGACGCTATACCACCGAAAAATATCTTGAGCTTCTTTCGTATGCGAAAGAGAAGATGCCCGATCTCACGGTAACTACCGATATAATAGTCGGATTCCCGAGCGAAACAGAGGAGGACTTCCTCGGAACTCTTGAGGTTATGAGAAAAGTAGAGTATGATAACGTCTATTCCTTCGTATACTCAAAGAGAGTGGGAACACCTGCTGCTTCAATGGACGAGCAGATTCCCGATAAAATCAAGAAGGAAAGAATGTCAAGGCTTCTTGCTCTTGCAACCGAAATATGCTCAAAGAAGAACTCCGAATATGAAAACAAGACTATCAAGGTTCTTGTTGAAGGAGTCAGCAAGACAGACGAAAACAAGCTTACGGGCAGAAGCGAGAGTAACAGACTCGTTCATTTTGAGGGAGATCAATCGCTTATCGGATCGCTTGTAAGTGTTAAAATAACAAAAGCCGAGGCGCACGCGCTTTTCGGCGAGCTTAAAAACTGATTTTTATTAAAAATATATACAAAACAAAAGGAGATTACAAATATGGAAATTTTGGAAATGGCAGTAGAGCTTGGTAAGATGATAAAGAACAGCAAAGAGGGTATCGAGCTTGAAGAAGCAAAGAAGGCTTGGTCCGAGTGTGAGGAGCTCAGAGTTGCGTACACAGAGTACACAACACAGCACAAGCTTCTTGAAATGCAGGAGCAGGCAGGCAACCCCGATCCCGCACTCAATGCAAGAATCACAAACAGAGCAAACGAGCTTTACGAGAAGATAACAAATCACGAGGCATATATCCGTCTTGACGCCGCTCAGGAGGCTCTCAATGCTCTCGTTCAGGAAGTAAACGGACTTATTATCGAGCAGATAACAGGCACAAACCCCAACTGCACACACGACTGCTCAACCTGCGGCGGATGCCACTAATCTAAGAATTTAAGATAAAAAATCAGAAAGCGGAGGAATACGAAATGGCGCTGTCGCCCGTAATGAAACAGTATCTTGAGAAAAAGAGCCAGAATGAGGATGCTATACTTTTCTTCAGACTCGGCGATTTTTACGAGATGTTTTTTGACGATGCTTTAATAGTTTCGCGTGAGCTTGATCTCGTGCTTACGGGTAAGCAGTGCGGAGAATCCGAAAGAGCTCCCATGTGCGGAGTACCCTATCATAGTGCCGATATGTATATCGGAAAGCTTGTTGAAAAGGGCTACAAGGTGGTTATATGTGAGCAGACAGAGGATCCCTCTACCGCAAAGGGTCTTGTAAAC
>JAFQWB010000128.1 GCA_017407725.1 Clostridia bacterium
CAATCGGGATCGTTGTGGGTGATGAAATCCCAGTAGGAGTCGATATTCACATACACCGCCGCGCCGTCCTCGGACCAAGCCTCCTGCAGGTTGTCCTTGATGTAGTTGGAGATGTCCATCATCTGGCTGTATTTCACCGAGGACTGGAGCACGCCCCAAGAGTTAAACCCGAATGGAACGTCCTGCACGGACTCCTTGGGCGGTACTACTGCGGCATTTGCCTTACCGTAAGCGGTAAAGCCCTCTCGCCAATCGGCAAAATAGCCGATGAAGGTGAGCGGCGAGTTAACCGTCTCTCCCGTTACATAGCCGTGGGGAGAATTGTCACGTGTGAGGGTGTCCGCCGCACCGCCGTAGAGGGCAAGACTCATCACTTCGCCACGTTGTGCTTGCATGGTGATGCCCGTCTTCCAAGTGTCGTGGGCGACCGAGCCAATCACCAGACCTGCCGAGGTATCGGCGTTATAATACGCCGCCACTTCGTAGCCGGTGACCTTTTGCAGACTCTTCACTCCGATGAAGGCAGGCTCTACCCACATATCGTTGTCGAAGGGGATCTGAACAAACACGCCGTTCTCAACGCCTACGCTCTTCTGGTAGACCGCCAGAGGCGTGATGCGGTTGGTGGAAACGCTCTCTCCCACCGCACCCGTGATCAGTACCTCGGTAAGGAGATAGCCGTCTTTTTGATAAAATTTCTGGGTCATCGTGCCGCCGAAGGTGGGATGGTCGGTGTGGGTGAAGGTCAGCGTGCCGCCCTCTTTGTCCTCGGTGTAGCTATGCCTAGCAAAGTCATCCGAGGAAACGACCGTACCGTCCAAATCTACCTCTGCGTGGGCATTTCGCAGAATGATCTTTCCGCCGCTCAGGACAGAATAGGTTCCGTTGTGTAAATCAATAGTCATAATATCCTCCCAAGTTACCGTGTCGGCATCAGTATAGTCCCGATCGGGGAAAACTGCCTGCTCGGTCTCGAATACCTAGATTTTGTCAAGGTCCGGGCCGTACCAGTCAGAGCCTACCGTCAGACTGCCGCCTGCCTTCAGATCGACGTTGATCTCAGTTGTCCCCACCTTGCTGAAGCTGCCGGTGGAGGGGCAATCCAGCTTGTATTTGCCAAAATCGGTGGTCAGATTGAAATAGCGGTCGTCTGAGCCGGACATAGAGTGTAATTGCAGACGATACTCGCCGTCTGCGGGGATCGCCAAATCGTCGAAGGTGACTTTTCCCTCCACCGTACCGCCGTTTTTGCCGATGTTGCCTACTTTGGTTCCGCTTGCCGAAGCGTTACCGCCCAGCTTTCCCTGCTCCGCCTCCAAAACCAGGATGGGAGCATCGTCTTGATTGTCACCTGCCGCTGTCCCGAAGCCAAGCGTTCCCAAAACAAGGAGCATCAGCCCAATCGAACAGGCAAGGGCTATCGTTTTGATGTATTTCTTTGCGCTCATCAAAGGTTCTCCTTTCTTACTGCCGATTGATCGCCTAGATCAAACAGCATGCAAGTATACTTTACTCTACAATTTTATTATATCTCCGATATGGTTGATTGGATTGTAACTATGTTGCAAATTAGAGTAAATATGTTGCATCGAACAGGAGAATATGCTATAATAATAGGTAAAAATCGACACACGCTGCACCGTTATGTTTCAACCTGCAAGTTCGGGCAGATGATTTTTGCCGGCCCAGTTGTGTATCTGTTGCATTTATCAAAAATGTATGCTATAATTTTTTATAAAATCAAATGTTTTACTCATAGGAGAATGATATGCCAATCGAAACCCTCAACAGTCCTTGCCGAGCTTTTTTAGGGCACGAATGCTGCAGAAAAGGACACCGCTTCGGTCCTGCCATCCGTGAATATTTTCTGCTCCATTTCGTCATTCGTGGGAAGGGGCGTCTCTTTACACGGCAGGGAGAATATACGCTTGAAAAAGGTGAAGGCTTCCTTCTCTCCCCCGGAGAAGTGTCCACCTACGTTGCTGACAAAGACGATCCGTGGGAATATGTTTGGGTAGGCGTCGGTGCAACCAATGAAACCGAGGAGATCCTGCGCTGTCACGGACTGGGGCCGGGTGCGCACTGTTTCGTCTATCACGACGAAGCAGGCGTGATTCCTAATCTGATCGGACTGGTTTCCAACTACCAGCTCAACTCTTACGAACAGGCAATGGGCGCCTTCTATCTCCTGATGGGTACCGTTGCTTTGGAAGAAAACGAGCGAAGCGGTGGACGCTATCTGGAAAAATGCTATGATTACATGGAAAAGCACTATACAGATGTTATGACAGTAGAGGCAATGGCAAAGCATCTGCATATGAGCCGTTCCTACCTTTATCGCATCTTCAAGCGGAGTTTAGGCATTTCGCCCCAGCGCGCCATATTGAATTTCCGCTTGGAAAAAGCATCTATGCTGGTGGAACGTGGCGGCATCCCACTCACCGAGATCGCCCTGTCCTGCGGCTTTTATGATCTGAGCCATTTTTCCAAAGCTTACAAGGAACGGTACGAACAATATCCAAGGGCGGAAAAAGAACAAGAAGAGTAAAGGCGATAGCTGTGCTATACTAACCATCCATATTAAGTTAGATGTGCGAAAACGTTAGAAAAACGTTAGAATCCCACCGTTTTCCCATTTGCAGTATCGCCGAAAATCGGCTTGACAAAGGAAAGATAATGGTGTATACTAAAATCAGGAAGGCTCGAAAAAAGAATAAACAGGCGATATAAACAAACAAAATCAAAGCACAAAGAGCCTTGATAGGCTATCTTTGTGCTTTTTTAATACACTCGGAAAGGGGCAGTAAAACTATGACAAACAAAAACAACAACTCATTGACTATGCCTATGCTCCTCCGAAGACTATGGCAGACGGAGAAATAATAATTTAATATAGCGCCCGTCTGCCGATAAAAACAAACGCGCAACAAGAGGTGATTTATATGAAAAAGATTATAACAATAATAGTTGCTTGTATCTGCACATTCGGTTTAATCGGATGCAATCAGCAGCAGGGTGACAATATAACAAACTATATTAAAGAAGAAAACGGAAAACATTATCTCATTTTACCCATATCACAAACCGAAGTTTCTGTTTCGGATTCATGCAAGAACGAACTAAACAAAATCGATATTGAACTTTTAAGAGCGGCAGAAGAAGCCATACGAAGCGAGATTCCTGATTCCGCAGAAGACCCGGTATATTTCCTGGAGTTTGACTCCAACCGCAAGCTTTGTTTATGCGCCGAATCTATTGTTTATATTGATCCGCCAAACGTTATTACCAACACTTACGGCGAAACCGTAATAAGCGGATGCGACATCGACCACAAGCACTTATTTTGGTGCGAGCCCATCACAGAATAGATCGTGTGTAAAGCTCGATTGGTGAGGTTATAATATGTTTTTTGGTGGTATATTTTCATAAGCGACTTAATTGTACCCATGATCATGTTTGTAGGCGGAATAATAATGTCAAAGCATTATCCGGGTAGGATAAACGGCTTAATGGGATACAGAACAGAGCGATCCATGAAAAATGCGGGCACGTGGAAATTTGCTCACGAATATTGCGGAAGGCTCTGGAAAGGCATGGGAGCAACAGCTTTCATACTTACCGCTCTGCTTCATATTCCGCTTTACGGCTGTAACGACGACACGTTAGGAATTGCAAGCATTATCTTCGTGTTTGCTCATATCGTTACTCTTCTCGTACCTGTTATTTTGACCGAAAGGGCTCTTAAAAAGACCTTTAACGAGGACGGCTCAAGACGGTAAAAAGTTTCAGTTTGTTGCCTACAAGCTCTGCACTTGCAAGGCAGGTACACTACACAAAGCATCAAAAAGGAGGACACTGTTATGAAAAAATGCTTATTCATTATTTGCGTTATTCTCTCGTTTTCACTTTTATTCATCGGATGTAACAGATCAGAAAATCCCGGCACAACTTCAACCACAACTTCAACCACAACTTCAACCACCCAGCAAACCGTCCCATGTATTGATCACACAATGGGTAATTTCGAGGCAAAAAAGACAGTTGCTTCAGCAGTACATTAGTTCAAACCTGCACAAAATGCGGATACGAGGAGATATATGATGCAGTTCTCATCTTACCCCAACACACTTGGAATGTGGTCTCCGAGGACGGAATTACAGTCCATACCTGCAATCGCTGCAACAAATCTTATACCTTTTTGAGTGAAATTAAAGAATTCAGCTATGCACAGACACTTGAAGAGCACAAAACAGGCGACCCCGGTGTTCAGCACGAAAATTTCCTGTTCAGCTATGAAGGAGAGATAAAGACTGCTATTAACGCGATATTAAGGGCTGACCGTCTGCTCACTGTCGAATATGACATGATTTCGGTATCATTTGACAGTAATTCCGGAGTATGGTGTGTGGAGTTTTACAAGCAGGATTTAGTCGGAGGATCTCAGTCGATATACTTTGACAAAGATGGTTCTACCTGCTACATCATCTACGGAGAGTAATTATCTATAATAAAAATGAGTACGGACTCTTTGTCCGTACTCATTTTTTATTTAATTATATTTCGTTAATATCAAGTACTGTAAGTACCGCTCCGCGTGTATGCCAAGGGTTATCTGCCTTCTTACCCATATTAACCGTATAGATTATATAAAGCTTTCCGTCGCTTTCATATGCGCAGGGATAGTGCCACACCTCGCCGAATCCGAGATCGGTATTAAGTCCGTCGTTAAGCGTGATGCACTTATTAAAGCGCATGCTTCCCTTTTCGCTCACATACATAACGAGCTTTCTTCTGTCAGGCTGAAGATTGCCTATTATATAGTTTCTTCCGTCCGAAAGAGTTCCCGAATATATTTTCGAATTCGAGAAGGGGATATCGAGTGCATAAGGCTCGCTCCAGCTTTCTCCGTTATCATCGGAGGTGTATACTGTCGTGATCCTTCTTAAATCGTTTCTTGTAAAAACGTATATCCTTCCGTCGTTTATTATTGCGCTCGGCTCGGGATGTACGTATTTTTCACCGTCGGGAAGATATCCGTCCTTCTGAAGCGTAACTGTTCTCCAGTCGGTATCGACCCTTCCGCTATCGGAAATCATAACTGCAGGAGTTATCGGGAAGCCGTCAAGCTCGGCAACTCTTCCGCAGATCATAAGCTTTCCATCGCCTATCTCATACGTATTCGTATTGAGCTTAAAGGGGATCGGCTTTGTGGTGAGCATAACGAATTCGTCCTTATCCTCATCATAAATATAAGTATCAAGCGCATGCATATGGTCGGGTGCAACCATCTGATTGAGTAACATATAGAGCTTACCCTCATATATGCCGAAGACGGGCGGACAGTAAAGTATATCTCCGCTCATATCGTCGGCGATTATCTTGGGCTCTGTCCAGCTCCTTCCGCCGTCAAGCGAGCGTGCGAAGCGTATCGGTGTTCTTCCCTTCAGCTCGATTGCGGGATTATTATACCAAGCGGCAAAAAGCGTGCCCTTATAGACTATAACTGCCGCCTCGTGAAGGAATGCAAACTCCTCATCCGGCATTGTTACGGGATAGCAGGGAGCAAACTCTCTTGCATCGCTGTATTTTATGTTTTCGTTATCGAGAAGCTTCATGTGATTCATCGATGCGTAGAGGCTTCTGTCTTTACCGACCGCACTTACAAATCCGTCGGGAAGGAGGCTCTCTTTTTTCTTTTCGTAGCTCTCATTTGTCACGTGAAGCTTTGAGATAATATTTCTGAGCGAGCTTTCCATTGAGACAAGCTCTCCCGCAATTATATCATCCTCGGTTATCTTTGCATAGAGTATCTCTCTTGCCGCACCGTCAACATCATCAATTGATCTGTAGAATGCTCCTCTTTCTCTATCGTACGTGATATAGATATATCCGTCCTCGGCTTCCTTTGCATCGGGATAGGATACGTTTGATCTTTCGTCAATAAGGAGCTTATATTTCCAGCTCTTACAATCATCATCCGAAAGAAGTGCGTAAAGATTATTTCTTCCTTTGAAATTATAATGGTTAACAAGAAGGACTCTTCCCGACTTAAGGCGTGTTATATGGAATCTTGAGCAGGGGCCGCCGAGCTTTGAATCCTCGCCCTCGCTCCAGGTAAGACCCTTATCGTCAGAGTATGAAATGCCAATTCCGTAAGTCGTTCTGACCAGCATCATAAGTCTTTTATCGTTAAGCTCAAGCACCATATGCTCATCGTAAAGGCGATTTTCAACCTCGGATCTGCCGAGCTTTTCAAAGGTCTTTCCGTTATCGGTCGTTCTGTAAACGAACGAGCCTCTCATATCGTCCCAGCTATCGGTTAATCTTCCTACCGCAACACCCTTGTTCCATACCGCGATCGGGAAAAGCCATTCTCCGCTTGAAAGCACGGTAGGCTTATTGAGCATAATATCGTTACCGATCCTGAATTCCTCGCCGAAGACTATCTCATCGGCATCGGGATCGTCACATATAGCGGCGTATACCGCATTATCGGGCATAATGCTCCACACAAACCAGAGTCTGCCGAGCGGATCTATCCATACCGTGGGATCGTAGCATCTGTGATCATCATCTCTTGCTACAGCCACGGGCTCTGTGAAATTCTTTCCGTCATCGGAATACACAAGAAGCGAGTAATTATAAATCTGAGGCTCTGTAGTGCCTCCCGTATAGAAGGTTGAGAATATTCTTCCCTTCTTCGTTACCTCGATGCTCGGTATTCCCTGCCAGATCCTATCGTCATGCTCATATTTTTTGAGCTCGTTTTTATCTCTTACTAACATAGCAGCCTCCTTAAGCGAGTCTACACAATTATATAACAAAATCAAGTCAAAGGTCAAGAGATTTTCTTTATTTACATATTTTATTTTTTTGCGGAAATACTTACTGTAAACTTATTTACAGAAAGGATCTATATTATGGACACGACAAACGAAAAGGATCTTCTCAATTATATCAGACAGAACACCGAAATGGGCATTGACGGAATTGATATGATCTTTGATTACGTTAAGAGCGAGGAATTCAAAAGCGTTCTTTCAAAGCAGAAGAGCGAATACAAAAAATATTATTCGGATGCCGATTCTCTTTTAAGAAAGAAGGGCGGCGAGCCCGAGGAGATCTCTGCTATTGCAAAGGTTTCGACAACGGTCATGGGTAAAATGAAAAATCTTACCGACAGAGAGGACAGCGACTACGCCGAGGACATGATCAAGGGCACGTCGATGGGCATATCCAAGCTTATCAAGCATATTCACAACTACTGCGGTGAAAGTAATTCTGACGCTCTCTCGCTTGGTGAAAAGCTTCTTGACACCGAAGAAGCAAATCTTGAGGACATCAAAAGATTTTTATAAAAAAATTCGGAATGCGTCTGCATTCCGAATTTTTCATTTGGATTCGATTACTATGTCTGCCTTGTCGGGCGCGGTTATTTTTGTCGTTCCGTAGTCGAAAAGATGGTATGTGATGTAAATCATTTTGTTCTTCTGGTCGTTTACTCCGTAAGGCATTTCAAGATACACACATTTTCCGTCAATAAACTTTATATAGAGATTGGGGTCTCCTTTTAATTTATACTTATCTAAGAGCTCAACAGCATCGGGAACCTTATAAACATACGTGCCTGTTTTTGTGTTGTATGAGAAATTTTTTCTATCATACGGCATGTTAACTATAGGATAATCCTTAACCGGGACATCCTCTGCAGTCTTCCATTTTCCTGTTTTCCTATCATACTGAAGGTAAACAAGCTCTCCGTCAATAAGATATTCTCCCTCTTCTCTTTCAATCATACCGTTTATGATAAGCTTTTCGCTCCACTCATCACCATCCTTGTAGAAAAAGAGAATTCCGCTGTTAATTTCCATTGTTCCCGAATAGTTCGAAAAGTTTCCTTCAACCATTGAATACCATTCGTCCGGGGTACAAGGCTCTCCTATTATCTCATCCTTTGGACCGCACGACGAAAGAAGAAGAGTGCAAAGAATGAGCAATACTGCAATTATTTTTTTCATTGAAAATCCTCTAAGCGCTTTCTTTTTTATTTTGCGGGTGCATCAACAATATCGTCAAGGCTCGGAATCGGCACCACGGTAGTCCCGTAGTTTGATACTTCAACCTCTACGACATCAATAGTTCCGATGTGCGGAAGTACCTTGGGATTCTTTGAGTATACGCATTTTCCGTCAACGAATCTGAAGATCATATCTGCCTGTCCTGAAAGGACCTCCTCTTCAGTAAAGCTTTGCTCACCTGCGCTTTGTCTGTAAACGTAGACACATTTCTCTTCATCATACGTAAAGAGATTGAAATTATAGTTCATACCCTTAAAAGGATACGGATATGGCGCCTTGTTTTCAGCCTGTTTTTCCCACTTGTGTGTAGAAGTGTTGTATACACAGTAAACAAGCTTACCGTCTATCATGAACTGACCGCTTTGCGAAACAAGCTTACCATTCTGAACCATTCTGTTTCTCCACTGATCGCCGTCCTGCCAGAAGCTTACAACAGTCTCGCCGTAGAGTGAGTTATTCTCACGTCTTTCTCCCGTAAAGTTGTCAAAATCTCCCGTCTTCATGCGCTCCCAATCAAGCTCTGTGATAGGCTCTCCCGCATCAGACGATCGGTTACACGATACACAGCTTACTGCCATTAAAAGTGCAAGAAATATAAAAATTATACGTTTCATATCTTTTCTCCGATTTATTTTACTTCTTTTTTGGCGGCTTTTTTCTTTGCTTTTTCGCGCTTCTTTATCTTTCTGACCTCACCTGTCATCTCAATGGCATCGTGAATGGGTCTCATCTTGGATTCACGGTGATTAATGATCTTAACCGATTTTTCACCGATCGTGTATCCCTTTCTGCCCGCAATCATTATTGCTTCAAGGTCAAACGCCCATCTTGAGCATTCGCACTCTGCAAATATATCGTGCGCGGATGCGCCCGAAAAGCCCTTGATTCCGCACTGTGAATCACTGAGCTTAAAGCCTGCGACAATATTTAAGTACTTAATGTACATTTTGGACATTATCTTTCTCTTCAAGGTGTATCCTGCGTAGCCTTCCTTGCCGATAGTTCTCGAGCCGATAACTATATCCTTACCCGAATTTACCCACTCGTCATAGAACTCTCTTATTATATCAACTCCGTAGGCAAGGTCGCAGTCTGTAAAGAGCACGAAATCGCCCTCGGTTTTTAACATTCCGTATCTGACGGCATAGCCCTTACCCTGGTTTTTCTCATATCCGAGAGGTCTTAAAGCCTTATATTCATCCTTAAGTGAGTTTGCTATCTCAAGACATTTATCAGAGCTTCCGTCGCTTACGAAAAGCATTTCATATTCGCCCTCTCCGAAATCACGAAGAAGCGCAGCATCAAGCTCTTTAACGGTATCCGCCACTATCTTTTCCTCATTGTACATGGGGATAATTACAGATATCTTCATATTATTTTTCCTTTCAAATAAATGATGGTTACAAATATTCTATTTATTATAACATATCTCTTGACTAAAATCAACAGTAATTATATATTTTAGAAACAAATATAGCCTACTTATTGAAAACCGCGCATATAATACTACAAAAATCGGAGGTGACTCTATTGTCATTCGCAGGTAAATTTTCAAGACTTAAAAGATTTTTAAGAAAAAGAAGAAAGGAAGTAAGCATTTTACTCTCTCTTTTATTCATCTTTTTCTCCTTTGCAATTCCCATAAGACTCTACATAGAAAAAAGATCTGCCCCTCTTGTTATTTCATCGGTTGAAATTTCGGCAAGAGCGCAAATTACGAAAAAAATAGGAGATACTGTAATAGAGCTTCTGTCAAATGAGAAATACTCCGATATGCTCTCGTCTCCCTCACTCGGTCAAAAAGAGGCGAAGGTGAACGGCACTCTGCTTTCTCTTTTTGTATCAGAGCTCAACCTTCTTCTTTCAAATTCTCTTTCAAGCATGACTATCAAAACTGAAATTCCGCTTGGATCCATCCTTTTTCCCTCCTCTCTTTCGGGCAGAGGAACACTCATTTCAATCAAAAGCGCGTGCAACGCCTCAGCGATATGCGAGGTAAAAAGCAGTATAGAGAGCGCAGGTTTTAATCAGTCGCTCCACACTCTGACTCTTGTAACAAGCGTAAAGGCGGTCATCTTCTCTTTTGGAGAAAGAAGGGATACAGATCTTGTTATAAACACTCTTCTTTTTGAGACCTTGACGGTCGGAAAAGATCCCGACTCGATAATAACCTCCTGACAAAGTTTTAATTTTCCCCTTTACTTATAAAAATTATTATGCTATAATATTCAGTATCTGCAAAAGAAAGGACGTGTATCATGGACAAGTTCAAATTAGTGTCGCCCTATAAGCCTATGGGAGACCAGCCCGAAGCCATAAAAACTCTTACAAAGTCGTTTGAAAACGGCTGTCGAGCTCAGACCCTTCTCGGTGTTACCGGCTCGGGAAAGACCTTTACCATGGCAAACATAATTGCCAATCTTAACCGTCCCACCCTCGTTCTTTCTCACAATAAAACACTTGCCGCCCAGCTTTGCTCTGAGTTTCGTGAATTTTTCCCCGAAAACGCGGTCGAGTATTTCGTATCATACTACGATTACTATCAGCCCGAGGCGTATATTCCGGGAAGAGATCTCTATATAGAAAAAGACTCGGCAGTAAATGATGAGATAGACAGACTCCGTCACAGCGCAACCTCTTCTCTTTTTGAAAGACGCGACGTCATTATAGTTGCGAGTGTTTCGTGCATATATTCGCTTGGTGACCCGAGTGAATACAACAACATGATTCTTCCGATCAGAGTGGGCAGTATCGCTCCGCGTGATGCCGTAATAGAAAGGCTTGTTTCTATGGGATACGAGCGCAACGATATATCTCTCCAGCGAGGAAAATTCAGAGCAAGAGGAGACACTCTTGACGTAATGCCCGCATCATCTGGTACAAAATCGGTAAGAATAGAATTCTTCGACGACGAGATCGACAGAATAACAGAGATAAACTCACTCACGGGCGAGCTTTTGAGAACTCTTTCCTATTACTGCTTCTTCCCCACCTCTCACTACGCAACAACAGAAGAAAGACGCAAGGCGGCTCTTCTTGAAATAGAAGAAGAAATGAAGGAGCGAGTCGAATATTTCAAAAGTGAAAACAAGTATATCGAGGCGCAGAGGATAGAGGAAAGAACCAAATACGATCTTGAAATGCTCAGAGAGATCGGCTTCTGCTCGGGGATTGAAAACTATTCAAGAGTTATGAGCGGAAGAGCTCCGGGCTCTACTCCCTATACTCTTCTTGACTATTTCCCCAAGGATTTTATAACCCTCATCGACGAATCTCACGTTACCATACCTCAGGTGCACGCCATGAGCGGCGGCGATTTCTCGCGCAAAAAATCGCTTATAGACTACGGCTTCAGACTTCCGTCGGCATATGACAACAGACCGCTCAGATATGATGAATTCTATCAGAAGCTCGGTCAGGTATTATACGTTTCGGCAACTCCGTCAGAATACGAAAAGAGCGAATCCTCGGTAATTGCCGAGCAGCTTATACGCCCCACAGGTCTTCTTGACCCCACTATCGAGGTAAGACCCACAGAGGGGCAGATCGACGACCTTCTCGGTGAAATACGCGAAAGAGCCGAAAAGGGCGAGCGAGTTCTCGTTACCACTCTGACAACCAAAATGGCAGAGGATCTTACCGAATATCTTGAAGTGAACAAGGTTAGAGTAAAATACATCCACCACAAGGTTGACACGGTCGAGCGAAGCGAGATAATACGCGACCTGCGGCTTGGTGTATTTGACGTTCTTGTCGGAATCAACCTTTTGAGAGAGGGTCTTGACATCCCCGAGGTCTCTCTTGTTGCTATTCTTGATGCTGACAAGGAGGGATTCCTTCGCGGCGAAACCGCTCTTATTCAGACCATAGGCAGAGCGGCGAGAAATGCCGAAGGAACGGTCATAATGTATGCCGACAACATGACCAAGGCTATGAAATACGCTATAAGCGAGACCGAAAGACGCCGCAAAAAGCAAAAGGCGTTCAATGATGAAAACGGCATTACCCCGACCACCGTAAAGAAATCGGTAAGAGAGCTTATCGATCTTGGTAAGAGTGTGACGGGCGACAAAAAAAGATCAAAAAGAGACAGCGCAAAGGATGCTGTCAAGGAGCAGAAGCTTAGTATTGCAGAGCTTGAAAAGCAGATGTACGATGCCGCCGAAAATCTTGATTTCGAGCGTGCCGCAGTCCTTCGCGATATGATACGAACAATAGAAAAGACAAGCTCCGATGCTTCGGATGATAATTAAAGGATAAACATATGGAAAGTAAAAAAATAAGCATACGAGGTGCAAGAGTCAACAATCTTGACAATCTTTCGGTAGATATTCCGAGAGACAAGCTTGTTATCGTCACGGGAATTTCGGGATCGGGAAAATCCTCTCTTGCATTCGATACCGTATATGCAGAGGGATACAGAAGATTCGTTGAGTCGCTCTCTTCCTATGCGAGAATGTTTCTCGGGCAGTCTACAAAGCCCGACGTCGACTCGATAGAGGGTCTTTCTCCCTGCATTTCGATAGATCAGAAAACAACCTCAAAAAATCCCCGTTCCACGGTCGGAACGGTAACCGAAATATACGATTATTTAAGACTTCTTTATTCAAAGGTGGGTATTCCCCACTGTCCTGTTTGCGGAAAGGCAATACAAAGACAGAACATAGATACAGTCCTTGACAAAATACTTTCTCTGCCCGAAAAAACAAGGATAATGGTTGCATCACCCGTTGTCAGAAGGCAGAAGGGTACGCACAAAAAGGTCTTTGAGGAAGCAAGAAAAAAGGGCTTTGTCAGAGTAAGAGTAAACGGAAGCCTTTACGATGCCTCTGAAGAGGTTGAGCTTGACAAAAACCTTCGACACAATCTTGACATCATAGTTGACAGACTTGTTATAAAGGACGGAATAAGATCAAGACTTTCGGACTCGGTAGAGACCGCTCTTCAGCTTGCCGACGGCAATCTCAAGATAGTTGTCCTCGACGATCCTGAGTATGAGCTTGATTTTTCAATGAATTACGCGTGCGAGGAGCACGGTATTTCATTTGGGGAGCTTTCAATAAGATCCTTCTCGTTCAACACCCCTCTCGGCGCGTGTCCCAAATGCTCGGGAATCGGATCTCTTTCCGTAATCTCGCCCGAGAAGATACTTCCCGATCTCTCTCTTTCCTTAAGAAAGGGCGCAATTCAGGTAAACGGCTTCAAGAGCCTTGAAGAGGACAGCTGGAACGGTCCTGTTTTTTCGGAGGTATTAAAGCCTTTCGGTGTAACTCTTGATACTCCCCTTTGCGAATATCCGGAAAAGGCAATGGACACCCTTCTTTACGGCACGGGAGACAAGCTTTACACCTTCACAAGATATTTTGAAAAGAGAGCATCTCACCAGACAACGACCTTTGAGGGCATTCTTGCGATAATTCAGAAGCGCGCTATGGCAGGCCCGTTCGGTGACTACTATTCCGAATTCTACTCTGATGCACCCTGCCCCGAATGTGACGGCGCTCGCCTTAAAAAGGAAATGCTGAGCGTTACAGTCGGTGAAAAGAACATTTACGAGCTTTGCTCAATGCAGATAAAGGATGCGCTTGATTTTATAAATTCACTCTCCTTCACATCCGAAGAAGAGACAATAACAAGAGAGATAATAAAGGAGCTCAGAGAAAGACTCGGATTCCTTATCGCTGTCGGACTTGAATATCTTACTCTTGCAAGAAAATCATCCACCCTTTCGGGTGGAGAAGCGCAGAGAATAAGACTTGCGACTCAGATCGGATCATCGCTTGTCGGCGTAACCTATATACTTGACGAGCCATCTATCGGTCTTCATCAGAGAGACAATTCAAAGCTTATCTCGACTCTTAAGATGCTCAGAGATCTCGGAAACACGGTTATCGTTGTTGAACACGACGAGGAAACCATGCTTGAATCGGACTATATAATCGATATAGGTCCGGGGGCAGGTATTCACGGCGGCAAGGTAGTTGCCAAGGGTACGCCCAAGGAGGTAATGAAAAACAAAAACTCTATTACCGGTGCATACCTTTCGGGCGATATGAAAATAGAAATACCGAAGACCAGATCCAAGGGTAACGGAAAAGTCCTTACCGTTTACGGTGCTGCCGAAAACAATCTTAAGAATATTGACGTATCCTTCCCTCTTGGTGAGCTTGTCTGTGTTACGGGTGTTTCGGGAAGCGGAAAAAGCTCTCTTGTAAACTCGATACTTCACAACGTGCTTTCAAGAAAGCTCAACCGTGCATACACTCTTCCCGGAAAATACAGAGCTATAGACGGTATTGAGCATCTTGACAAGGTAATCACCATAGACCAATCTCCCATAGGAAGAACTCCCAGATCGAATCCCGCAACCTACACAGGACTCTTCTCCGATATAAGAAACCTCTTCGCTATGCTTCCCGAAGCAAAGGCGAAGGGATACACGAGCGGTCGATTCTCCTTCAACGTCAAGGGTGGCCGCTGTGAAGCGTGTGAGGGCGACGGTGTAAAGTGTATTGAGATGCAGTTTCTTCCCGACGTTTACGTTACCTGCGACACCTGCAAGGGCAAGAGATATAACAGAGAAACGCTTGAAGTCAAATACCGCGGCAAGAGCATTGCCGACGTTCTTGATATGACTATCGAAGAGGCAATGTATTTCTTCGAAAGCGTTCCGAAGCTTTATTCAAGACTTAAGACGATGTATGAGGTCGGACTTGGATTCATGAAGCTCGGACAGTCCTCAACAACTCTTTCGGGCGGTGAAGCTCAAAGAGTAAAGCTTGCAACAGAGCTTTCAAAGCGCTCGACAGGAAAAACGATGTATATTCTTGACGAGCCTACTACCGGTCTTCACACCGACGACGTTAAAAAGCTTATCAAGATGCTCAGACTTCTTGCTGATGACGGAAACTCGGTAATAGTTATCGAGCACAATCTCGATCTTATCAAAACAGCCGATTATATTATCGACCTCGGTCCCGAGGGCGGTGACAAGGGTGGCACTATTGTGGCGCAAGGTACTCCTGAGGAGGTAGCCCTCTGCGAGAATTCCTACACCGGACAGTATCTGAAAAAGTATCTTTCAAAATAATAAAAAAGACAGAGAATGAATTTTCTCTGTCTTTTTTGTTATTTTGAGGCATCTATGCCGCGCTCTTTCCAAGCTTCATATGAAGAAAGAACCGAAATCATAGAATCGTAAAATTCGGTCGCATCCTCTGTATAAAGAAGCACACCTGCGCTATAGCCTCTCACGCCCGTGAAGACGAGAGAGAGTATTTTGACAAGTCCGTATACAAGTGCTCCTGCGCTTGGCGATACGGCAATATCTATCGCCACCGACACTACTATCAGAGTGGTAAGCGCAATATACAAAAGTCCGAGGGTGTTTCTTTTTCTCTGCGACCTCTCTATGGTCGACGGCACGGGAGATCTTGATCTTTTTCCTCTTGAGCTCATTATCATCTCGGGCACAAGCTTTATAGGCTTCATTCTCAGCGCCCTTCTGAGAGCAAATTTCTGCCTTAGTGAAAGCGAGGAATATATTTTTTCATATTCCTCGCTCCCGCTCGCTTTTCTTTTGATGACAGAAAAGGCGCTCGGAAGAAAATATTCTTCAAATACCGAATAGCTTATTCCGTATCCTGCAAGATAGACCTCTCTTGAAAGCCTCAGCTCCTCATCTTTGTAGCACGAGCAGAATCTGTAAAGCGATGACAGCTCTTCACCTCGGAATTTATCGGTCAATTCGAGATATTTCCTTCGCTTTGAGATGTATTCGCTATCCTCCCTTCCCGCTCTCATTCCGTTTTCATTCATAGAAAGATACATCATCCAGAATATGAGCATAAGAAGGACTCCCTCGGCAACAAAGCTCACCGTCATTATATCTCCCACCGTGACGTCGGTGAAGATCAGCGCGGCTGTTATAACAACCGTCAGGGCGGCAATAAGGCTCGGAAATGCAGAATTACTTCTCTTTTCTTCGCCGCTCGTCTGATTATAAGCTCCATACCATTTATTATTCATTTTCGCTCACTCCTCTGCCGTTATCAGAGTAGCGGGAAGCAAGCACAAAAAATACCGCACCTACAAGATTGCCTGCAAAGCCCGCAAACGAGATGAGAATAAGGCTGTCGATGAGATTCTTTACGCTGATGAAAAGAAAGGTCATTATCCCCCACATAATAAAAGCTGCGGGTGATCTGAGTCTTGCAAGTATGGCTCTCCAAAGCGGCGTGAATGCCACAGACAGAAGAAAAAGCGTGCTCGCAGAAAGTACTATTCCCGATGCGAGTGCCGAGTTTCCCTTCTCAACCCAGAGCGGAAACTCGGATATTATCACCGCCGCGGCAGGAAGGATGCAGAAAATCATACCCGTAAAATAAAGAAGTCTGTGCTTAGCTTTTTTACTCAACTTCATCGCCCTTTTCCGAAAGCTTATTTATTTCGTTCTTGCTTTTTATAAACTCCTTTGAAAGCTCGTCCTTTTTCCACTGAGGAAGAGCCGAGCTTTCTATAAGCCTGTCGAACATTTCGCTCTGGAACTCCATGACGCTTTTAACTACCTCTCGTTCCTTCGACGCCCTTTCAAGCTCAGAGAGAAGTCTGTCGATCTTTTTATTTGTGCTCTCTATCATGCGGTTTATCGACTCGCTGCACCCTGCAATGCTATCGCTTCTGTCAGACATAAGCGTGAGCTTCTCTTCTGCCCTTTCAATAAACGCTTCGTTTTTGCGCTCTTCCATGCTTACCGTTTCGGAAAGTCTTGCCATTCCGCCCGATATCATCGGAAGCACCGACGATCTCATTATTATACATATGACAGCGCTTAAAATAACGCCTGCCGCCGAAAGTATCTCGGGAAGATTTTTCTTTATCTCGTGAATTATGTAAGCGGCAAAGGATATTTCCTCTTCGCCGTCATTCACCTCGATATCTGACGTATCACCGTTATGAACCGCATCTATAAGCGCATTGTAATGATTGGCTATAAGCTTTGGCAGCTTATCGTAAGCCGCCTTGACCTCTTTCGGTGTAAGTCCTCCGCTTCCGTAAAGGGATGCGGAGGAGGGTCTGTCGGCGAG
>JAFQWB010000129.1 GCA_017407725.1 Clostridia bacterium
GGAAGCCGCCGCAACGTCTCTTGTCTCAAGCGGATGCATGAATACCTCTCCGTTTGCGTTAACAAGCTTCGCTCCGAGCGATCTTACCTTCTCTGTAACGAGCGCGCCGAATATCTGCTGAGGATATGCGGCACCTGTGGGATGATACTGAAGGGTATCCGCATAAAGAAGCTTTGCGCCTGCTCTGTATCCGAGAACAAGTCCGTCGGCGGTAGCACCGTAGTGATTGGAGGTGGGGAAACCCTGATAGTGCATTCTTCCCGCACCGCCCGTTGCAATAACGACAGTCTTCGCTCTTGCAACGAGAAGGTCGCCCGTCTCCATATTCATAAGAACCGCACCTGCGGCTTTTCCGTTTTCATCAAGAATAAGCTCTATTGCCGATGTAAAATCAACAACGTCAATTCCTCTGCAGAGAACCTCGTCTCTGAGAGTTCTCATTATTTCTGCGCCCGAATAGTCCTTTGCGGCGTGCATACGCTTACGCGAAGTTCCGCCGCCGTGTGTTGTAACCATTCTTCCGTCGGGCGTTTTATCAAACTCAACTCCGAGCTCGCTAAGCCACCTGATAGCCTCGGGAGCATCGTTAACAAGCTTTGCAAGAAGCTCTCTCTTTGCGGCAAAGTGTCCTCCGCCGAAAGCATCGAGGAAGTGGATAGCGGGAGAGTCGTTTTCCTTGTCTGCCGCCTGAATTCCGCCCTCTGCCATCATTGTGTTGGCATCACCGATACGGAGCTTGGTTACGATCATTACGCTGGCACCTGCCTTGTCTGCCTCAATTGCCGCAGCTGCACCTGCGCCGCCTCCGCCGATAACGAGAACGTCAACGTCATAGTTGGCCTTCGTAAGATCCACGCTGTCAGCATTTATTCTGCTGTTTGCTTCAAGAATGTCGCAAAGCTCCTTGGGAAGGATCTCGCCCTTATTCTTTCCTATTCTGAGCTCTCTGAACTCTTCCTTTTTATAGTCGGGATGGTAGGAAGCAAGAAGCTGCTCCTTTTCCTCGGCTGTCATACGGCGAGGCTCGTATGCAATATTCTTTTCTCTTGCGGCGTTTATAGCCTCAAGCGTCTTATCAAATTCCTTTGAATACATTCTTGCCCCTCCTTATTTCTCGATCTCTCTTGTGTTGTAAAGCTCCTTGAGCTCTGCTACGGGCTTCTGCATAAGAGCCTCGATAAGCTCTGTAAAGGTTCCGTCGTTTATCTCCTTGACTCTGTTTTCAAGGTGCTCACAGCCGGGTGCAAGATACTTACCGTTAAGTCTTCTTGCGAGCATAGCAACCTGGGGATGAGAAATTCCTGCAGGACATCTTGACGAGCATACTCCGCACATTACGCAGTCAAATGACTCCTCAGCGCACTTTTCATATTCGCCTCTCTGTGCATATGCTATGTACTGCATTACGTTAAGAGACTGTGTGCAGCTCTTTGTGCAGGCATTGCATCCGATACAAGCATATATCTCGGGATAAAGCTGCATCATTATCTGCTCTGTGGGTCTTATCTTTTCAATATCGTAAACCTGTTTTACAAGCGGGAAGAAAGGAAGAGTTGCGATATACATATCGTTCTCTACCTTTGTCTGACATGCAAGGCAGCTTCTGAGCTCACGGTCTCCCTTTATTCTGTAAATGGTAGCGCATGCTCCGCAGAATCCGTTACGGCATCCGCATCCTCTTACAAGCTGATATCCCGCATATTCCATAGCTCTCATTATTGTGAGGTCTGCAGGAACAGTATACTTCTTACCGAACAGGTATATATTAACCATGTTTTCCATTTCTTCTTTCCTTTCGGTTCTATTAATATTCATCGGGAAGCTCGTCAAGCTCGTCGCATCTGAAAACAGGGCCGTCCTTACATACGTACTTAGCTCCTATATTACATCTGCCGCACTTTCCGACTCCGCACTTCATACGAAGCTCCATCGTGGTGTATACCTGAGTCTTATCAAAGCCGAGCTCTGTAAGTCCTGCAAGTGTAAACTTGATCATGATCGGAGGTCCGCAGATTATAGCGGTCTTGTTTGTGTCAAATCCGAGTTCCTTAACGTAATTTGGAACAAATCCTACGTGACCCTTCCACTCGGGCTGTTCTCTGTCTATCGTAAGGTAAACGTTTACGTTATCGTCATTCTGCCACTCGTTTATTATCTCCTCGTAGTCAACGAGATCCTGCATACTTCTTGATCCGTATACGATATCGATCTTTCCGTATCTGTCTTTATAATGTCTGCAGTAGTTAATTACAGAGCGAAGAGGAGCAAGTCCGATTCCGCCCGCAATGAAGAGCATATCCTTTCCGACAAATGCGCTGTCAACCGGGAAAGCGTTTCCGTAAGGTCCTCTGATTGTTATCTGCTGACCAACCTCCATTGCGTGAAGCCACTCTGTAACACATCCGCACTTCTTAATGGAGAATTCCATATACTCTGTATTTGTAGGAGAAGAGGTTATTGAGAACATAGCCTCTCCTACTCCGGGGACAGAAAGCATTGCGCACTGACCCGGCTTATGATCAAAAGCCTTCTTACCGTCGGGAGTTACCACTCTGAATGTCTTTACGTCGGGAGTATCTACTCTTATATCGGTAACAACGCCTATTTTAGGTATAAGAGTTTCGTTTTCAAATGCCATTTCATTCCCCTCCCAGCTTCTTCATTACTTTAACTATATTCATGCTTATGGGACATCTCTCAACGCATCTTCCGCATCCTACGCATCCGAATATTCCCTCGTTATTTTCGGGATAATAGACAAGCTTATGCATAAATCTCTGACGGAAGCGCTCCTTCTGAGAGTTTCTTGAGTTTCCGTGAGCCATAAGCGTGAAGTCTGAATACATACACGAATCCCAGCATCTGAATCTCTCAACAGATCCACCTGCAGAATAATCCTTTATGTCATAGCACTGGCAGGTAGGACACACGAAGGTACAGGTTCCGCATCCAAGACATGACTCGGAAAGCTCTGCCCACTCTTCTCTGTTAAAGAGCTCTGCTGTCTTTCCCTCGCCAAAGGCGTCTGTCTTAACCTTTGCAAGGGGGAGCTTTTCTGCTCTTTCCTTTATTATGCTCTTTACATTATTAGCGGCAGACGAGTCACACTCTTCAAGAAATGAGAGCTTTGCAACAAGCTCCTTTCCCTTCTCGCTCACGGGATCAAGGTAAAGATATTCGCTGTCCGTATAGCACTCAATATCACCTCTCGGCGAGGAAGGATCTATCCCGAAAGCCGTGCAGAAGCAGGTCTCCTCGGGTCTTTCGCAAGCAAGAGTCATAACTACGGAATGCTCTCTTCTGTTTTTATAATAAGTATCAACAGGCTCTGAAAGGAATACTCTGTCAAGTATCTCAAAGCTCTTAAGATCGCAGGCGCGAACCCCGAATATAGCGAAATCCTCGCACTCGCATCTTCTGTCAATTATTTCAATATTCTTTCCGAGAACCTTGAACTCGGCAATCGTTTCTGTCTGCGGAAAGAAGAAATCCTTTGCGCTTCTGACAGTTTTAAGCTTATTTGAAAGCTTATCACCCTCGCTCCACTTAGAAAAGAATGCTCCTCCCTCTCTGTCCTTGGGAATATAAAGCGTTCTCTCTTTTGAAATAGCGGCGAATAGAGTGTTTATATCGTCAAGTCTGTGCTTATACATTCTCATCGCCCCTCTCTACTGCCTCACTGGGCTCGATATCATCAAGAGTGAAGTCAACGATAGGCGCTCTTGAGCCTTCAAGCTCCCCTGCCTGATACTCACCGTAGAAGCTGTTTATATCCTTGATAAACTTTCTGTTAAGAAGGTGAAGGGGTATCGACTGAGGACATACTCTTGAGCATTCTCCACAGTCTGTGCATCTGCCTGCAACGTGGAAGGCTCTTATAATATGGAAGAGCTTTTCCTCAAACGAGTTTGCGGCAGCCTTATTCTGCATTCCCGAATCAGGGTTATCAAAAACGCACTTTTCACACGTACAAGCGGGACATACGTCTCTGCACGCGTTACATCTGATACATCTTGAAAGCTCACCCTGCCAGAAAGCATATCTTTCGTCGGGAGTCATTTTTTCAAGCTTTTCAACCTCATCAAAGCGCGACGAATCGAGAACATCGCCCTCGTCTCCGATAAGAAGATCGTATGCCACGTGCTTTTTCGATTTACAGCTTGCGCACTTTTCAAGAAGAACGTCCTTTTTATCAAGTACAAGCTCTTCTCCGTAAAGGTTCTCTACAATGACCTTATCGCCTTCGCATTTAACGCATGCAACCGATCCCGAAAGATTCTTTATCTTTTTCTCGTCAAGCATTCCCTCGCAGGGAACCCCTATCGCAAGTACCTTTTCTCTGTCAAAGCGATGCTCTGTGAGAAGCTGATTGAAGCTGTAGGTATCGCAAGGCTTCAAGAAAACAAGTACCTTTCCCTCACCTGTGCATTCCATAATAAGATACTTTGAGAAGTTTGCGGAGCAGAAATCATTCCACACAAACTCAGAAAGTGATTCAACCGTATTAAATACTGCGGGAGTGCAGTCATAAACGAGATCTCCGCGCTTAAATCCGAGAACGCGTGTAACCTCACCCGAAGAGAGAAGCTCCTTAGCCTTCTCTGCAAGTACATTTACAATCATTTCTTGCATCTCAGATCCTCCAATCTCTTGTTTTCTCCGAGTGCCGCCACCGTCTTTACAAAATCATTCATGGTTGCGGCAAACTTTGCACCCTCTGCCGCAGAAACCCATTCAAGTCTTGTTCTCTCTCTTTCAATGCCGAGATAGTCAAGCATTGAGAAAAGGAGAGCCATACGGCGTCTTGTATAGTAGTTACCCGTCGTATAGTGGCAGTCTCCCGGATGGCATCCGCAGATTATTACTCCGTCTGCACCCTTCTGGAAGGCTCTTAAAATAAACGAAGGGTTTACTCTGCACGAGCAGGGTACTTTTATTATTTTAACGTCAGCGGGATAGGCAAGTCTGTTATTACCTGCAAGGTCTGCTCCTGCATAAGAGCACCAGTTACAGCAAAATGCAACTATAAGGGGCTTATATTCGTTTACCTGCATATCGCATCCACCTCCGCCGCTATCTGTTTATTTGTAAAGCCCTTGAGATCCATTGCGCCCGACATACAAGCAACCGTACAAGCGCCGCATCCCTGACAAACCGCCTCGTTAACGCTTGCAACACGTCTTATCTTAGTGGTTCTGTCGGGCATTCTGAATTCTTTGTCAATGTAAGTTATTGCTCCGTAAGGACATACTCTTGCGCACGTGGAGCATCCGTTACACATAAGCTCGTTTGAGTGTGCAACGCAGGGATTTCCGAGAAGCTTATCCTTAACGAGAAGTCCGATCACCTTTGCGGCGGCGGCAGAAGCCTGCGCTACCGTTTCGGGAATATCCTTCGGTCCCTGGCATGCGCCCGAAAGGAATACACCCGCCGTGGGGCTTTCTACCGGACGGAGCTTAGGATGTGCCTCTGTAAAGAAATCGTTTGTATCCATACTTGCGGTAAGCTTTGTTGCAAGTGCTCTTGCGCTCTTGTCGGGCTCTATTGCCGCCGCAAGAACAACAAGGTCGGCATCAATTACAAGCTGCTCGTTTGCAATGAGGTCGGAAGCTCTTACCATGAGCTTATTACCCTCGGGAATCACCTTGCCTACACTTCCCTTTATATAATGTACGCCATACTCTTCAACAGCACGTCTGTAGAACTCGTCAAAGTTTTTACCGGGAGTTCTTACGTCTATGTAGAATACGTAGACCTCTGTATCGGGATACTTATCCCTTGTAAGCATTGCGTGCTTGGCTGTGTACATACAGCAGATCTTGGAGCAGTACTCCTTACCCTTTTCAGCGCACGACTCACATCTTGAGCCTACACACTGTACGAACACGATCTTGTGAGGATGAACGCCGTCTGAGGGACGAAGCAGCTTGCCCTGTGTGGGTCCTGCCGCATTTGTAAGTCTTTCAAACTCAAGCGACGTTATAACGTCCTTTGACTGCGAATATGCATACTCATCGAATTTTTCCATTGAGATTGGGTTGAATCCCGTAGCCACGACTATTGCACCGTATTTTTCGGTAATGAATTCGTCCTTGGCATTATAATCAATAGCGCCTACCGTGCATACCTTGGAGCATACTCCGCACTTGCCGCTCTTGAGCATTGTGCAGTAGTCGGGATCTATCGTTGCAACCTTCGGCACTGCCTGCGCAAAGGGAATGTATATTGCGCGTCTGTTATCCATTCCGAGATTGAACTCGTTGGGGACCTTCTTCTGCGGGCACTTTTCGGTGCAGATTCCGCATCCCGTACAGATATCCTCCTTAACAAATCTCGCCTTTCTCTTTACGGTAACTTCAAAGTTACCAACAAAGCCGTTTACGCTTTCCACCTCGCTGTATGAGAAAATGCGGATATTTTCATTCTGTGCCGCATCAACCATCTTAGGTGTCAAAATACAAGCCGCACAGTCGAGTGTCGGAAAGGTCTTGTCAAGCTGAGCCATCTTACCGCCTATGGTGGGATTCTTTTCAACTATATCTACGGGAAAGCCTGCGTCTGCAATATCAAGCGCAGTCTGGATTCCCGCAATTCCTCCTCCGATAACGAGCGCACGCTTTGTAACGGGGCTTTCACCCGGCGTAAGCGGAGCGTTAAGAGTTACCTTGGCAATTGCCGCTCTTCCGAGAATAACAGCCTTCTCTGTTCCGCTGATCATATCCTTGTGTACCCACGAGCACTGCTCACGGATATTTGCGATCTCAACCATATACGGGTTGATGCCTGCGGCTGCGGCTGTCTTTCTGAAGGTGGCCTCGTGCATACGGGGAGAGCAAGAGCAAACCACGATGCCCGTAAGCCTATGCTCTGCAATGGCATTCTTGATCATATCCTGACCTGCCTGAGAGCACATATACTGATAATCGGTAGAGATAACTACGCCCTGCTCGTGAGAAAGCGCCTCTGCAAGCGCTTTAACGTCTACTGTTCCGGCAATATTCGTACCGCAATGACAAACGAATACTCCTATTCTCTGCATGATATCTCTCCTTTACTTTGAATATTTTCTCATTGCACTTACAAGTGCCTGAGGCGGAAGCTCGTCATCAACGAGCGCGGGGATGTCGTTGGGTGTCAGTCGGTTTGCACCCTTCTGACGGATCTTCAGAAGTCTTACAGCCTCTATAAGCTTTGCAGGCTCAACTCCCCTGGGGCATCTTTCCACACAGGCGAAGCAGGAAAGACACTTGTAAAGCGAATCGGACTCAAGAAGGGGCGCTATATTGCCCTTCTCGATCATATATACAAACTGGTGAGGATGATACTCCATCTCAGCATATGAGGGGCAGGTTGCCGTGCATTTTCCGCATCTCATACACTTGAGAGGATCAACACCGCTCATTCGCAGTATTTCTTCTTTCATTAACTGATTGTTGTTATGCATTTTCTTCCTCCTTGACACCGAGTGCCTCTGCAAGAAGCTCGGTAAAGTATACGGTAGGAATATCGCCGTTTGATTTTTCAAGGTTATATTTACAAAGAGGACACGCGGTAACTATCATATCGGCATCGAACGAGCTTGCGTTTTTCTTTACGCTCTCTGCCTTTTTGAGTGCGGCACTGCTGTCTTCGAGATAGGTATATCCTCCGCAGCATTCGTTTCTCATAGGATATATTACCGGCTCTGCGCCAAGCGCTCTTATCAGATCCTCCATTATTTTCGGATTCTCGGGATCATCCATTGCCATTACCTTTCCCGGTCTTAAAAGAAGGCATCCGTAATATGCCGCGATCTTCTTGCCCTTGAGCGGATTTGTAACGGCCTTTGCAACATTCTCAAAGCCTATTTTGTCTCTGAGCATTTCGAGATAATGAATAACCTCTGCCTCTCCGCTATAGTCGGTCTTGCCGTTTTTATCCTGAGCAAGATAGAGGTTAGCCTTGTCTCTGAATGCCGCATTGCTCTTTACTGCCTCGTTTGTCTGCTTGATAACGTTGTGGCAGGCAGAGCAAACCGTAACAAGAGGCATCGCGGTGTCTCTTGCTTCTCTGAGCGCTCTGATGCTTGAAAGCTTTGTTGCGACCTCGTTGTTTGCAGAAACGAACACGCCGCCGCAGCACTGCCAATCCTCTATTTCGCAAAGAGTCGCGCCGAGCTTTTCGGCACACTTTCTTGCGTAGTTATCGAGATCCTTCGCCTTCGTGCGAAGAGTACATCCCGGGAAATATCCGAATTTCATAGCTTAAAATCCTTTCTGAACTGTATTGCGACGCTCAGACCATCTCTTCGGGATGGAAGACCTCATCAAATCTTTCTGCTGTTAAGAATCCGAGCGATACGCAGGCCTCCTTAAGAGATATTCCCTCTTTATAAGCCTTCTTTGCCGTCTTTGCGGCATTCTCATATCCGATATATGGATTGAGGGCTGTAACAAGCATAAGCGAATTGTGGAGGTTGTGATGCATCTTTTCCTTATTGGCGGTAATTCCAACAGCGCAGTTATCGTTGAAGGAAACTATCGCCTCTGCAAGAAGTCTTGCAGACTGAAGGAAGTTGTATGCCGCAACCGGCATGAATACGTTAAGCTCGAAGTTACCCTGCGATGCAGCCATACCAACCGCAACATCGTTACCCATTACCTGAACCGCAACCATCGTAACAGCCTCGCACTGAGTGGGATTTACCTTACCCGGCATAATGGACGATCCGGGCTCGTTTTCGGGAATGAATATCTCTCCGAGTCCGTCTCTGGGTCCCGATGCAAGCCATCTTACGTCGTTTGCTATCTTCATCATATCTGCCGCAAGAGCCTTGATTGCTCCATGAGCAAATACTATCTCATCCTTTGACGTGAGTGCGTGGAACTTGTTTTCTGCGGTTACAAAGCTCTTGCCCGTAAGCTCACTCACCTTTTTTGCAACAAGAGTATCAAATCCCTTGGGAGCATTAAGTCCCGTTCCTACTGCAGTTCCGCCGAGCGCAAGCTCAAGAAGAGGCTTTACAGAAAGCTTAAGAAGCTCAACGTCTCTTTCAAGGCTTGATCTCCAGCCGCTTATCTCCTGGCTGAACTTAATGGGCGTAGCATCCTGAAGATGTGTACGTCCCGACTTAACTATTCCCTCGTTTTCCTTCTCAAGTCTTACGAAGGTTGCTATAAGCTTTTCAATCGCAGGGATAAGCTTATCCTCAATTGCAATAACCGCCGAAATGTGCATTGCGGTCGGGAAGGTATCGTTTGACGACTGGCTCATGTTTATATCATCGTTAGGATGAACCAGCTTCTTGTCTGCAAGCTGATTTGCTCTGTTTGCAATTACCTCGTTGGCATTCATATTGGACTGTGTGCCCGAGCCTGTCTGCCAAACTACAAGAGGAAAGTGAGAATTAAGCTCTCCCGATATCACCTCGTCACACGCCTTTACTATATACGAGAGCTTTTCATCTGTCATTTTTTCATTCTTGAGACTGTTATTTGCCATTGCCGCAGCCTTCTTGAGTATACCGAATGCGTGCGTGATCTCTCTCGGCATTGTCTCGACGTTTACTCCAATCTTAAAGTTCTCAGAGCTTCTCTGGGTCTGTGCCGCCCAGAGTCTGTCTGCAGGAACCTTTACCTCGCCCATCGAATCGTGTTCTACACGGTAATCCATTTTTAGCTTTCCTCCGTTATACGTTTATATTTCGAGATTTCTTATTACTTCCTTGAGGGTTGCCGCACTGTAACGAAGCTTTTCAACCTCGTTTTCTGTAAGAGTCAAGTTCACCTTTCCTCTTACGCCGCGTGCTCCCACAACGTTAAGTGTGCTGAGGCACACGTCCTCTATTCCGTATTCTCCGTGCATCATTGTGGATACGGTCATAGTTGTATCGATTCCTGTAAGAAGGCACTTGCATATGTAGCACACCGATACCGAAACGGCATAGAAGGTCGCGCCCTTACGCTGAATTACGACACCGCCCGATTTTCTTACGTACTGCTCTATATCGTCATAGTCGATCTCGGGAAGTACTATATCCGAATTGGTTATAAGCTTTCCGCAGTCGCGGATCGGAACGTTCGAAATGTTTGCAACAGACCACGGAACAAATGACGTATCTCCGTGCTCTCCGAACACGTATGCGTGAACGTTCGACTGATTGATCTTATAAAACTCAGAAAGTCTTGAACGAAGACGTGAAGTATCAAGAATGGTTCCTGAGCCTATTATACGGTTTTCGGGAAGACCCGAAACCTTATGGAAGGTATATGTAAGTATGTCGACAGGATTACTTACCACGATATAAGTTGCATCGGGTGCATACCTTGTTATTTCGGGAATTATAAGCTTGGTTATATCGATATTCGTCTGAGCAAGCTCAAGTCTTGACTGACCGGGCTTTCTTGCAACGCCCGACGTAATTATTACGATACTTGAATCCTTGGCATCACGGTAATCTCCCGCATAAACCGAGCAAGCTCCTATAAAAGGTGTTCCCTGGCGTATGTCAAGTGCCTCTCCGAGCGCCTTTTCGTAATTGATATCAATCATTACGATTTCAGAGGCAAGTCCCGTTACTGCGAGTGTGTATGCAAGGGTAGATCCAACGCTTCCTGTTCCTATAATTGTGATCTTGTTCATATATCCACCTTCCTGAACAATTAATTATTTTTTCACTGTTTAAGCTTGTAATTAGCCATTTATATGTTATCATATTTTTCTTCTTAAAGCAAGTATCTTTATTTATATATTTATATATAACAAACGATATGCTATTTATCTATTTCGCCAAAATTCTTTCCTGCAATATCATCTTTACGCAAATTTATCCAAAAACAACCAAAAAAAAGAAAAAAATGACCGAGACTTTTAAGCCTCGGTCATTTTGCGTTTTATCTGAAAATCAAAGAGAAGCCTTGAGGTTCTCAAGCTGAGCGCGGAGCTCTGCGGGAAGCTTGTCGCCAAACTTCTTGTAGTGCTCTTCGATCTCTGCTGCTTCCTTTGCCCATACATCCTTGTCAACAACAAGGATGGACTTAAGTGTTTCAAGATCCATATCAAGATCTGTGAGGTCGATGTCCTCAGGCATCGGAACGTATCCGATAGCTGTCTCTGTAGCGTCTGCCTTGCCTTCGCATCTGTCGATGATCCAGTTAAGAACACGCATATTGTCACCGAATCCGGGCCAGAGGAAGTTGCCTTCGTCATCTGTACGGAACCAGTTAACGTTGAAGATCTTAGGAGCCTTGTCGCCAAGCTTTTCGCCCATTTCGAGCCAGTGACGGAAGTAATCACCCATGTGATATCCGCAGAAAGGAAGCATAGCCATAGGATCGCGGCGAACTACGCCAACTGCACCTGCAGCTGCTGCTGTTGTCTCGGAAGCCATTGCGGAGCCGATGAATACACCGTTGACCCAGTCCTTGGACTGATATACAAGGGGAGCGCACTTTGCTCTTCTTCCGCCGAAGATGATAGCAGAGATCGGTACGCCTGCGCCCTTATCAAACTCCTCGGAAATGCAGGGGCAGTTTGCAGCGGGAGCTGTGAAACGGCTGTTGGGGTGAGCTGCACATGTGCTCTTGTCGCCCTTAACGAACTTAGAGGGATCCCAGGGATTGCCCTTCCAGTCGTTGGCGTTCTCGGGAAGATCCTTGTTAAGTCCCTCCCACCAAACTGTGTTATCATCGAGCTTGTGGCATACGTTTGTGAATATTGTGTTCTTCTTTGTGCTCTCAAGAGCATTGAAGTTGGAGTGTGCGTTTGTTCCGGGAGCAACGCCGAAGAAGCCGTTCTCGGGGTTGATAGCGTAAAGTCTTCCGTCCTCACCTATTCTCATCCAAGCAATATCATCGCCTACAGTCCAGATCTTATATCCCTTTTTACGGAGATACTCGGGGGGAATGAGCATTGCAAGGTTGGTCTTTCCGCAAGCAGAGGGGAAAGCAGCCGCAACGTACTTAACCTCTCCCTGAGGATTCTCAAGACCGAGAATAAGCATATGCTCAGCCATCCAGCCTTCCTTCCAGCCCTGGTAGGAAGCGATACGGAGAGCGAAGCACTTCTTTCCGAGAAGTACGTTTCCGCCGTATGCGGAGTTTACGGAAATAATTGTGTTGTCCTCGGGGAAATGGCAGATGTATCTGTTCTCGGGATCAACGTCGCACTTTGCGTGAAGTCCGCGTACCCAGTCGTTGGAATCGCCAAGCACCTCAAGTACCTTAGCGCCAACACGTGTCATGATTGCCATGTTAAGAACTACGTAGATAGAATCTGTGATCTCAACGCCTATCTTTGCAAGGGGAGATCCTATGGGGCCCATGGAATAAGGAATAACGTACATTGTACGGCCCTTGTAGCTTCCGCGAGCTATATCATAAAGCTTCTTGTACATTTCTGCAGGTGCACACCAGTTGTTTGTGGGGCCTGCTGTCTCTCTTTCGCTTGTACAAATGAATGTACGGTCCTCAACTCTTGCAACGTCGTTGGGCTTTGTGCGGTGGAGGTAGCATCCGGGAAGCTTTTCTTCGTTAAGCTTAATCATTTCTCCTGTGGATACAGACTCTGCGCGAAGTGCTTCAAGCTGCTCTTCGCTTCCGTCGATCCATACTACGTTATCAGGAGTGAGAAGGGCTTTCATTTCTTCAAGCCAGTTAAGTACGGTCTTGTTAGCTGTCATAGCATTTTCTCCTTAAATTTTATATGAATTTTTATTATTTTTCAGGTCAAAAAGGTCGGAATAAGCACATTTTCGGCTCTTTTCCCAACTTGTGTCCAACCTAACCCAGTTTACATTTCTATTATATCACACTTATTTCGATTTGTAAAGTACAATTTTGATTTATCTGATATATTTTTTCATCCATTGCTTCTCATTACAAAAAAGCGCCCAACCTGCATCGGTTGGGCGCAAATAAATATTTTTATCTTACTCCGAAAAGAAGCTCTCCGTAGGTGGGAATGGGCCAGCATTCCTTTGCTGTCACGTTCTCTGCCCCGTCTGCGGCAAGTCTGATCTTTTCCATCGAGGTAACAACTCTGTCCTTATATTCAAGGGCAAGAGCCTCAAGAGGCATCTTCGAGCCTGCGAGAGAAGCAAGAGTTTCCTTGAGTATATCGCATTCCCTATCCATAAAGCAGATGGCATCGGAAAGCTTTGTGAGGGTTTTTTCCTCATAGTCGCAAGGAAGCGATGCTATAACGCTTCTCTTGGCGATAACCTCTTTTGAAAGCTTTGTGCAGTAGAAAACGAGCGCGGGAAGTATCTCCTTGCGAACCATATCAACAAGAGTGTGACCCTCGATCGCAATTACCTTACAGTAGTTTTCAAGCATTATATCGCATCTTGATCTGAGCTCGGTTTCCGTGAAAACTCCGTGGCTTTCAAAGAGCTTTACGTTCTTCTCATCGGCAAGGTGAGGAATGCACTCGGGAGTGGTTCTGTAGTTGAGAAGTCCTCTCTCCTCGGTTGCCTCCTTTACCCACGCCTCATCGTATCCGTTTCCGTTGAAGATGATGCGTCTGTGAGTTCTTATAACCGACTTGATAAGCTCGTGAAGATCGCGTCTGAAATCCCCGCTGTTTTCAAGGATATCCGCATATCTTCTGAGAGTTGATGCAACCGCGGTATTGATAACCGTATTGGGGTCTGCTATGCTGTTTGATGAGCCGAGCATTCTGAACTCGAACTTATTACCCGTAAAGGCGAAGGGCGAGGTTCTGTTTCTGTCGGTCGTATCCTTGGGGAGCTTTGGAAGAACGTGAACTCCGAGACGGAGCTGAGTCTTCTCTGCCGCAGAATAAGCAGTATCGTTCTCAATAGCATCAAGAACTGCGGTAAGCTCATCTCCGAGGAATATCGAAACAACCGCGGGAGGAGCTTCTCCCGAGCCAAGTCTGTGATCGTTTCCGGGGGTTGCTACCGAAATTCTGAGAAGATCCTGATAATCGTCAACAGCCTCTATTTCAGCGCAGAGGAAAAGAAGGAACTGCGCATTCTTATAGGGTGTTTCACCCGGTGTAAGAAGGTTGACGCCGGTATTTGTGGAAATCGACCAGTTGTTGTGCTTACCCGATCCGTTAACACCTGCGAAGGGCTTTTCGTGAAGCAGGCAGACAAGTCCGTGCTTCTTTGCAACCTTCTGCATTACCTCCATGGTAAGCTGATTCTGGTCTGTTGCAATATTTGTGGTTGTGAAAACGGGAGCAAGCTCGTGCTGTGCGGGAGCCGCCTCGTTATGCTCTGTCTTGGCATATACTCCGAGCTTCCAGAGCTCTTCGTTAAGCTCCTTCATAAACTCGGCAATTCTTGGCTTGATAGCGCCGAAATAGTGATCCTCAAGCTCCTGTCCCTTGGGAGGTCTTGCACCGATAAGAGTACGTCCCGTATAAACAAGGTCCTCGCGCTTATCGTACATTTCTCTGTCAACAAGGAAGTACTCCTGCTCTGCTCCGACAGTTGTCTTTACAGCCTTGACGTCATCGTTTCCGAAGAGTCTGAGAACTCTGATAGCTTCCTTATTGATAGCCTCCATCGATCTTAAAAGAGGAGTCTTTTTGTCAAGCGCCTCTCCCCCGAAGGAGCAGAATGCGGTGGGAATGCAGAGTGTA
>JAFQWB010000130.1 GCA_017407725.1 Clostridia bacterium
GCTCAAGCACAAGAACGACAGATGCAAGAGTTGCAACGCCCTTACCGCCCTTGAAGCCGTAGTAAATGGGGTAGCAGTGACCGAGAATTGCGCCAAGACCCGCAACGTAAGCAATTACCTCACCGAAAAGAAGGAGGGCAAGACCTGTGCATACAACACCCTTGAGCATGTCGCCCACGATGGTTGCGATGGCGGCTTTTGTTCCGAATACTCGCTTCATGTTGGTGAAGCCTGCATTTTTACTTCCGTAATTTCTTATATCGTCGCGATACTTGATCCTTGAAATTATTATCGCAAAATTAAGGCTTCCCGCAAGATAGGATGCAATTCCGAAAACAAGTGCGATTATGGCGAAGAGCGAAAAGCTCTCTGCGAAAAGCTGACCGAGTCCGAAAAGTCCCGATCTCTTTATGAGAATGATATCTTCAATAAATTTTGTTAAAGAAAGTGTAGGCATACCGAATCACCCTGCTTTTTTATTTTTCATCACCGCGCTCGCGGATAATTATTTTTATCGGAGTGCCATCAAATCCGAATACGTCACGAAGACGGTTTTCAATGTATCTCTGATAAGAATAGTGGAAAAGCTCTGCACTGTTGCAGAATATAACGAATGTAGGCGGCTTTATGCCGGTCTGTGTCATGTAGTATATCTTAAGACGCCTGCCCTTGTCTGACGGAGGCTGAACTCTTGCGATAGAATCGGAGAGCATATCGTTGAGAACACCTGTGGAAATTCTCTGTGATGCACTTTCGTTGAGAGCGGTAATCATGTCAAAGAGCTTAACAACTCTCTGTCCCGTCTTTGCCGAAACGAAAAGAATGGGGGCATAGGGCATGTATGCAAGGGCAATTCTTATCTTATTTGTAAACTCGTTTACTGTGGAGTTGTCCTTTTCGATAAGATCCCACTTGTTTACAACTATTATCGAGGGCTTGCCTGCCTCGTGAGCAATTCCGGCAATCTTTTCATCCTGCTCGGTGATGCCCTCCGTAGCGTCGATCATAAGAACGCAAACGTCAGCCTTTTCAACCGCCATCTTTGCTCTGATAACGCTGTATTTTTCAATCTTATCCTCTATCTTGGAGTGACGGCGCATACCTGCGGTATCAATGAAGCAGTACTTTCCGTACTCGTTCTCAACAAAGGTGTCGATAGCATCGCGGGTTGTTCCCGCAATGTCCGAAACGATAAGTCTGTCTTCGCCAAGAATGTTGTTGATAATAGAGCTCTTTCCGGCATTGGGCTTTCCTATAACGGCAACGCTTATGTATTCGCTGTCCGAGATAGCTTCATCTTCCTCGGGGAAGTATTTGAATGCCTCGTCAAGAAGATCGCCCACTCCGTGACCGTGAGTTGCCGAAACAGCAATGGGATCCTCGTTAAAGCCAAGCTCGTAGAATTCATAGAATTCAGCAGGGGGAGCACCGATCGAATCCGCCTTGTTGATGGCGGGGATGATAGGCTTGCCCGATCTTAAGAGCATTGTTGCGATATCGCGGTCGTCGGCGGTAAGACCGACTCTTACGTCGCAAAGAAAGATTATAACGTCTGCAGACTCAATTGCAAGCTCTGCCTGAAGTCTCATGTGCTTTAAGAGAATATCGTCCTTTGTAGGCTCGATACCTCCCGTGTCTATAAGTGTGAAGGAGCGGTTTCTCCACTCGCCGTCAGCATATATTCTGTCCCTTGTTACTCCGGGAATGTCCTCGACTATAGCAGTCTTTGAGCCCGAAAGCTTATTGAAAAGTGTGCTTTTTCCCGTGTTGGGTCTGCCCACTATAGCAATTATAGGTTTTGACATTGTAAAAACCGCCTTTCTTTAATTATCGAGAATTGCCGATATAAAGTCCGCTCCCGAGGCGTCTGCACAAACTATTTTTACGTTAAGAGCATCTTCGAGAGAGGAAAGTGTCATATCGTCAAGGAATCTGTCCTTTTCATCTCTCAGCATTACCGAAGGAATGATAAGTCTGTCTCCAAGATCCTTGCCTCTGAGCTGGGTTAAAAGATCGACTCCGCAAACAAGTCCCGCAACGGTAACCGACTCGCCGAAGAAATCGTTTTTTATGCGAAAGACCTCAGCTTCAACGCCGGGACAAAGCTCGCTGATCTTGTCTGCCATTTCTTTTATTAGCGGATATGCCGCATATCCGGTTGCAAGAGAAACTTTTCTTTTTACCGACGTGTCGTGATCCTCGTTAAGATATTCAAGCTCGTAATAAAACTCATCTCTGAGTGAGGTTATCATTCCAACGCCGTTTTCAAGCTGAGGGTATCCGTCATAGTAGTCTTCGCTCGGAAGGGGAAGCTCTGCCTTTAAGTAAAATTCATCCGAAACGTAGAAAAGTCTGCATCCGCATTTTTCTTTAAGCTCTTCTGCAAAGCGGTCTACCGTTTCTATGACCTCAAGGGCATCCTCCTTTTCAAAGGGGAGAAGCGGATAAAGACCGTCTCTGTGCTTTGTGAGTCCGCAGGGAACTACCGATACCGACGATACGCCGGGATAGAGAGCGGCAAGGTCACTCATGGTGCGCAGAAGCTCGTTTTTGTCGTTTACGCCCTTGCAAAGAACTATCTGACAGTTAACGCTTATGCCCGATGCTGCAAGCCTTGGAAGGTAAGAAAGAACCTTTCCTGCGTTCTTGTTTTTCATCATCATAACACGGAGCTCGGGATTAGTGGTGTGAACCGATATGTTCACGGGGCTCATATGCATTGCGATGATACGGTCAATGTCCGCATCGGTCATATTGGTGAGCGTTACGTAGCTTCCGTGAAGAAATGAAAGTCTTGAATCGTCATCCTTGAAATAGATGGTCTCTCTCATTCCCTTGGGATTCTGGTCTATAAAGCAGAATATGCATCCGTTTCTGCAGGTCTTTTTGCTATCCATAAGGAAGGTGTCCGAGTGTATTCCGATATCCTCGTACTCTCCCTTTTTAATCTTAAGATCAAAAAGCTCAGCGCCTCTGTGTATCTTAAGCTGAACAATGCGCTCTGAGGTATAGAAGCTGAAATCAAGAACGTCGTTGACCTCGTGACCGTTAACCGAAATTATTATATCTCCAATGAGAACTCCGCCCTTTGCGGCAGGCGAGTGCGCATCAACTCTTTTTACTGTGATCAAGCTTTATAACCTCCTTTAAGCATTATCTTATTAATTATATTATATATTTCCTCGAATGTCAAGGAAATATATTAAGAAAAAGAAAAGAACCGCGCACACGGCGCGGTTCATCAGTCGCTCTTATTTTTTATCTTCGATTTCAACGATTACTTTACCGTAGTATGTGCCACAGTTGGAGCAAACCCTGTTGAGTAACTTGTACTCACCGCACTTGGGGCACTTCTCCATACCAGGCATCTCAAGCTTGGATACGCTGGAGCGTCTGCTGTCTCTTCTTGCCTTAGAAACCTTTCTCTTCGGTACTGCCATTTTCTACACCTCCCGGAATTCAATACGCCTTACCGTATTATTATACACATAAATTTATCACTTGTCAAGTAATTTTGCAAGATTTGCGAGTCTCGGATCAATTTCTTTTTTGGGGCATGAGCATTCGCCCTCGTTAAGGTCTTTTCCGCACTTAGGGCAAAGGCCCTTACAATCGTCCTTGCAGTAATGAGCAAAGTCTATTCCGAGAACAAGCTCCTCGGAAAGCTCCTCGTCCATATCAATCTTGTTTCCTTTAATGAGAAGGTAGTCATCATTATCTTCGTTCTCAAGAGTGAGAGCGAGAGTGCGCTCAATGTGCAGAGGATAGATACGCTCAATTGTCTTTGCGCATCTTGCACAGTGAGTGACGAAGGGAACGTCAGAATCGATAACGAGTGTCATATAGCCTGCAGTGTCGGTTATAACACCGTGTATGCTTACAGTATCAGAAAAATGAATATCTCTGAAATCGTCGGGAGATTTAAGCTCGAAGGAAAATTCAAGTCTTGCAGTCTCGCCGCGCAGTATAGGACTTACGTCTATCAGCACAACAGCTACCTCGCTAATCGCAAAATGTTACATCTGACATTATATAACAATAAAAAACTTTTGTCAAGAGTGCTTTTGTAAAAAAAACAAACAATTTTAAAATTCTACCAAATACTGAATATAAAGGGGGAAAAGATACTTTATTTTGTGAAAAACTATTGACAAAAAACCTTTGTGTGATAAAATTTATCTTGGGAGAAAGGAGGGTGATCCTTATGCCGAAGGACAAGATAATGAAGCTGCTTGAAAAATACCAAATGGATACGGTAGGCTTTATCCCGCTTGACAGATGTAAGGTGACTTTTGAAAGAAAGCTTTCAGCTCTTCCGGAGGGTGCAAAGAGCGTTATAGTGATCGCCATTCCTTACAGAATGAACGACAAAGGAAATATATCGGCATACGCCGCTCCGATGGACTATCACTACTTTGTAAGTGAGCTTGAAAAAACGCTTATAAAGGATTTAAGAGAGCTTTTCGAGGGCGAGGAATTCGTTATCCTTGCCGATAAATCTCCGATAGACGAAAGAGATGCGGCAATGCGCGCGGGTATAGGATGCATCGGAAAGAATTCGCTTCTTATTACCGAAAAATATTCCTCGTACGTTTTTATAGCTGAGATATATACAACACTCGATCTTCCTTCTACCGAAAAGGAGATATCCTTCTGCGAAGGGTGCGGGGCGTGTCTTGATGCATGTCCGTCAAAGGATTTTTGTCTTTCTGCGATAACCCAGAAAAAGGGTGCGCTTTCGAAAAAAGAGGCGGATCTTATCAGAAGCACGGGAGTTATCTGGGGGTGCGATATATGTCAGGAGGTCTGCCCGCATTCTGTCTGCGCAAGTGATACGCCGATCGAATTCTTCAGACAAAACAGAACGCCGCGTATCACAAGAGAGCTTCTTGATAGTATGAGCGAAGAAGAATTTAATAAAAGAGCCTATTCTTGGAGAGGAAGAAGAACGATAGAGAGGAATCTTGATATTATGGAAACCAAAAAAATTCTGTTCATCGGAAACAGCTACACCTTCTTTAACGATATGCCGATGATATTTAAGTCACTTGCAAGCGAAAACGGTTTTGAGTGTGATGTTGAATCGGTAACGCACGGAGGCTACTGGCTCACTCAGCACGCCGATCTTTCGGATGAGTGCGGAAAAAGAGCGGATGAGCTTCTTTCGGGTAAAAAATACGATTTTGTAATTCTGCAGGATAACTCAATGGCAACCGTAAAGGATCCCGAAAGATTTATGAGGGGAGTTTCCGAGCTTTGCGAAAAGATAAAGAAAAACGGTGCAAAAACCGTGCTTTATCAGACATGGGGAAGAAAAGAGGGAAGCTCCGAGCTTTCACAGATATCCATGACAAGCGAGGAAATGTCACTTGCTATAGAAAATAAATATAACGAGGCTGCAAAAGAAAACGGATGTATTGTTGCACCGGTAGGCGCTTATTTCAGAAAGCTTTCTTCAGAAAAAGAACTTGAGCTTTATAAACCCGATAAGTCACATCCTTCTTTTGCGGGAAGCTATCTTGCGGCGTGTGTATTTTTCTCTGCAATTTTCGGATTAAAGCCGCTTTATCCTGCAAAAGGGGCGATTGAAAGCCTCTCTGAAAACGAAGAAAAGCTTCTTCGTGAAATAGTAAAATAATGGCGTTTAAGCCTTTAATAAAAAAGAATTCATAAGCTTGAAAGGAATAAAAGATATGAGAAGATTAAGACCTGCGGCAATACCGCTTGTGACGGTTGACCCTTATTTTTCGATCTGGTCATGTGATGATGCACTTTACGGAGGCCCCACAGAGCATTGGTCGGGAAAGCCTATTCCGATCCTTGCGGGAATTTACGTAGATAACGGATTCCACGCTCTCGCCGCATTCGACGAGGACGGTAAGGGATCAAGAAGCAGAGTGTATCAGACGGGCGTTAAGGTTACGCCTCTCAGCACGGTTTACGAATTTGAAAACGAGCTTGCTAAGGTAATACTCACCTTTACAACTCCTCTTCTTCTTAACCGTCTTGATATACTTTCACGCCCCGTAAGCTACGTAAAGTATAAGATCATCAGCAAGTGTCAGAGAAAGATCCGATTTGTTTTCGGCATAAGCTCACGTGCCTGCGTTGATGATAAGAGACAGTGCGTAGGCTTCAAAAAGGCAAAATATTCGGTATGCTGCGGAAATATAAATCAGTCACCTCTTGCTCAGGCGGCAGATAACGTACGTATTGACTGGGGATATCTCCATATCTGCGGCGGAGACGTAAAGGTCGGTAAATACGAGGAGCAGGGCAAGATCAAAATATATCCCGTAAATAACGTATATAACGCATATACAGAAGAGCCCTACCTTCTTACAATAAAGGACGAGCAGGAGGGAGTTCTTGCTCTTGCATACGATGAAATAAAGCCTATCGAATATTTCGGAGATGCGCTTGACGAGTGCTACACAGAGGAGTTTGAAAGCTTTGACGAAATGCTCATAACAGCCCTCAGACAGTACGATGAGATCAAGGCACTTTGTGATGAGTTTGACGAAAGTCTTACAAAGGAGGCTGCCGCACTTTCCGAGGATTATGAGTATATTCTTTCACTTGCATATCGCCAGGCAATATCGGCTCATAAGCTTGTCAAGGATAATGACGGCAACATTATATTCCTTTCAAAGGAAAACGACTCAAACGGATGTATCGGAACTCTCGACGTTACTTATCCATCTATTCCTCTCTTCCTTAAGTATAACCCCGAGCTTGTAAAGGGAATGCTCAGACCTATTATAAAATACGCAAAGACAGACGTCTGGAAGTTTGACTTTACTCCCCACGACGTGGGACGTTATCCTCTTGCAAACGGACAGGTATACGGCACAGCCATCTTCACACCCGACGGAGATCCTCATCACAGATTCTACGGAGAGCTGGGTAATGAAAGACAGATGCCGGTAGAGGAAGCGGGAAATATGCTTCTTTGCCTTGCGGCTGTAAAGAAATATTACGGCGGAGATCAGACTCTCTTTGATGACGACAAGGAGCTTATGAAGACCTGGGTCGACTATCTTGTCAAGTACGGATACGATCCCGAAAATCAGCTTTGCACAGATGACTTTGCAGGTCACCTTGCAAGAAACTGCAACTTAAGCCTTAAGGCTATACTCGGTATTGCCGCATATGCGGATCTTTCGGGCGATGAGTCTTATATGAACATCGCAAAGGAATATGCAAAGAACTGGGAGATCGATGCAAAGGCTGCTCATATGGGAACAAGACTTACCTTTGATAACGAAAACGGATGGAGCCTCAAGTACAATATCGTATGGGATAACCTTCTCGGATACAACATCTTCTCAGACGAGGTAAAGAAAAACGAGATCGAGCTTTATAAGACAAAGCTCAACCGCTACGGAGCACCTCTTGACAGCCGTTCCGACTATACAAAGATCGACTGGCTTATGTGGTCCACCGTTATCTATAATGATAGAGAATATTTTGAAAAGGTCTGCGAGGGCATTGCAAATATGATCAACGAGACAGTAGACAGAATACCTATGACAGACTACTATTATTCGTCAACTGCGGCTCAAAGAATGTTCAGAGGCAGATCGGTAGTAGGCGGACTTTTCATTAATCTTCTTGACTGATATCGGATATTAAAGCAAATCGCTCACGGAATTCTCTCTGCATTCTTAGCGGAGAAATGACAGACACAAAAATTTCGGCAGAGAACTTGTTTTCTCTGCCGATTTGTGTTATAATGGGGCTAACGAAAAGCCTTCCTCCGGGAGGTAGCGAAGCGGCGCGAGGGGAGTGAATGACACCACGGTGTGGTGTCAGAGCCCGA
>JAFQWB010000131.1 GCA_017407725.1 Clostridia bacterium
CAGCCTGCTTAGCCATCTTGAAGTGCTTGCTCTTTGCTCCCCAATAACCCTTAGCAGCCTTTAATACTTTATTTCTTCTTTTACGCGCCATCAAAGCGCCCTTAATTCTTGCCATCTTCTCTTACCTCCGTATTAGTTCAAACTCTTATGCATAAGGAATTATCTTCTTGATGTTAGCCGCATTAGCTTCGCTGATGTAACCTGCTTTGCGAAGGATTCTCTTGCGCTTTGTATCCTTCTTACCTAATTTATGACGTCTGCCCTGGTGGCTCATCTTAACCTTACCGCTCTTGGTAACTGTAAATCTTTTAGCTGTCGCCTTATGTGACTTAACTTTTCCCATATGAATGATCTCCTTTTCTTATTATGCCGTAGGCATTATTTATTCTCTGTTGCTTTTTCTTTTTGTTCTTTAGACTCTTTGGATTCCTTAGGATCTTTCTGCTTAGGCGATACGATCATTGTCATGTAACGTCCATCCAAAGAAGGCTGTTTGTCCGGCTGACCGAAGTCCGCACAAGATTCAGTGATCTTCTTCATTACTTCGTATCCTATGTCTGTGTGATGCATTTCTCTGCCGGAAAATACGATGGTGAATTTGACCTTATTTCCATCGGTCAAAAATCTCTTTGCATGATTGAGCTTTGTGTCAAGGTCATGCTGACCGATCCTACAGGTAAGCTTAACTTCCTTGGTTTCGATCACAACCTGCTTCTTGCGGGATTCCTTTTCCTTCTTTTCGCTTTCGAAGCGATACTTACCGTAATCCATGATACGGCATACGGGAGGCTTAGCTGCGGGAGCTATCTCCACAAGGTCAAATCCCTTATCGTAGGCAAGCTTTAAAGCATCCTTAACTGTCATTATTCCAAGCTGTTCTCCGTCATTGTCTACTACACGGATCTGGCTCGCTCTGATCTGTTCATTGATCGTATATTCTTTTGCGCTGATACTGAGCACCTCCAATTTAAAAATACAAAAACAAAAGCGCGGTGCAAAACAGCCCCGCGCATAATATAAACCGACAATATCAAAAATGTATAACGGAATATAAGTGTCCTTTGGACGGCCGATATTCTTATCAGGCATAGCCGATATCGGCGAGAACGGGTGTTCTGCTTTGCTTATCTTTATTACCCGTATATCATATCATATTTTAATTGAAATGTCAATAGTTATTTTGAATATTTTTGATTTTTTTCAAGATTATTTGTAAGGCTTTATTTCTATCTGAGCGGGAATACCGTTTACGTATTCTATCTTATTTTCGCCCATGATAAGAGGAAGGATATATTCGAGGCAAGCCTTTGTTACGTTGTTGCCTTCATCGTTGATATATTCATCGGGAACCTTCTTGATCTTGTTTGCGATAAGAGCAACGTCCTTGAGATCGTATGTTACGGAATACTCTTCGGAATCGGAGCGTACGAATACAGCCAGCTTTCCGCTTTCGCCCTCGGTACACTTCAAGCCTGCGAATCTGCCTATTGCAACGGATTCGTTTATATCTGTTTCAGAAGCTATGTGAGAAGCGCAGCGCTGAAGAACGTTAAGCTCAATGGAGCGGACCTTACATCCTATCTTGTCGCGAACTACCATTTCAAGAGCCTTGCCTGTACCGGAAAGATATGCATGACCGAAAGCATCCTTCATTTCGGAACGCTCGGAAGCGGAGATATACTTACCGTCAGCATTCTTTATACCCCCGGAAACAGCTACGAGAACGGTATTCTTGACCTCGAGCTTAATTTGATATCCGCAATAAACTTATCCTCATCGAATGCTCTTTCGGGAAGATAAATGAAATCGGGAGCAG